>CAYOTU010000041.1:0-13804 GCA_964406905.1 uncultured Myxococcales bacterium
GGCCCGGGCCATCAGACCGGACGCCGAAGCCCTGGCCCACAACCTCCGGGGCCTGTGTCTATCGACCCGACAAGTCGAGGAGCTGTACGAGGCATGGCGATCCGGAGACGCCAGGTCCCGCCGACTGGTCGTGGAAAACCCGCTGCTGGTTCTTCAATCGCTTGAGATAACGAAAGAGCCAGACTGGGGAAAACCAGCGACAGAGGCTGCCGTCCTCCTCCGGGACCTGGAGGCGTTACTCGGCCTCTCACGCCGGACCGACCGACACCTGGACCGGCTGCTGCTGGAAGGCCCGAGTCAGGAGACCTTGTGTCACGTGTTACGGGCGTGGCGCAAGGTGCGGGTCGTCTGGGACCAAATCAATGTCCGACTGCACGAGGAGGAAGCATGCCATGAAAGACCAGGAGACAAGACGCCTGATCCTGCACCAACACGCGGGGGGGATGAGTGCCCGAACGATAGCGAAGCGAGTGGGGGCCTCCCGCTCTTTCGTGACGCAGGTGATCACCTCGGGCAGTGACGAAGTGCCCGAGCGGCCGGGGTCGAGTGTGCTGGATCCGTATCGGGAGCTGGTGCTCAAGGAGATGCACACCTGCAAGGGCAATCTGGCCCGGGTCCACGAGGAACTGGTCGCAGAGGGGATCCTGGTCGGGTACTCGACATTGGCCCGCTTCGTCAAGGTCCGGGGGCTGGGCAAGCCGCCGCGCCTGCCCGTGGGAGCATACCACTTCGACCCTGGGCAGGAGATGCAATTCGACACCTCTCCGCACGACGTGGACTTCACCGGCGGCACCCGCCGGTGCCAATGCGCGGCGCTCGTGCTGTGCTTCTCCCGCATGACCTTCTTCCAGTACTATGCCCGCTTCACCCGCTTCGAGGCGAAGCTCTTCCTGACCGCGGCCCTGGAGTACTTCGGCGGCGCCTGCTCGGAGGCCATGGTGGACAACACCAACGTGGTCGTGCTCTACGGGACCGGCCCCGATGCAGTGATCGCCCCGGAGATGCTGGCCTTCGCTCAACGCCTGGGCTTTGTCTTCATCGCCCATCGTATCGGAGACGCCAACCGCAGCGCTCGGGTCGAGCGCTGCTTCCACACCGTCGAGAACAACTTCCTGGCCGGGCGTACTTTCTCGGACTTCGACGACATCAACCGACGCGGCCGCGAGTACTGCGACAAAAACAACGGCGCCTTCAAGAAGCATCTGCGGACCCGGCCCGTTGACCTCTTTGTAACGGAACGGCTCAGCTTGGTGCCCCTGCCTCCGCACATCCCCGAGGTGTACAACCTGCACCATCGCACCGTCGATCTGGCCGGATATGTGCATCTACATCGCAACTCCTACTCGGTGCCATGGCAGCTCCTTCAGGAGGCTGTGGAGATCCGGGAAAGCCTCCAGACCGTGCGGGTCTTTCACAAGCATAACGAGGTCGCGGCCCACGAGCGGGTGGAGCCGGGCCTGGGCCGGCGCCTGACCGATCCGAAACACCGTCCGCCCAGGGGCTCCGGAGCCCGAGACGAGCGCCCCGTACCCCAGGAGGAGCGCCTCCGCAAAGTCTCCACCACCGTCGACGCATACGTCACGGCACTCAAGCGGCGGTCCGTAGGCCGCGGCGCCGCACGCCTGATGCGCCTGGATCGTTTCCGGACCGAGTACCCGCCCGAGGCCTTCGAGAAAGCCGTGGCCGAGGCCCTACAGTACGGCATGTTTGACCTGGCGCGTCTGGAGCGGATGGTCCTGCGCCAGGTCGCTGGCCAGTTCTTTCCCCACGTGGCCACGCCAAGCCACCAGGACAAGGAGGACCCGAATGAATGACGACATCCAGCAACTGTGCGCCCTGCTCCGCCTGCGGAGAATCCCGGAGGTACTCGACCGTGAGACCAAGGCCGCCACCAAGACGGGGTCTGGATACACGGACTTCCTCGGACGTCTATTACGGGAGGAGTACATCGCGCAGCAGGAGAAAGCGACCCGGGCCCGCATCCAACGAGCACGCATCCCCGAGCTGTGGTCCCTGGACTCCTTTCCCTGGGATCTCCAGCCGGGGGTGGACCGCAAGGTCATCCGGGAGCACGCCAACCTGGACTTCGTCCGCACCGGCACCAACCTCGTCTTAGTCGGCGCAACGGGGGTCGGAAAGACCGGCCTGGCTACGGGCCTCCTCCTCTGCGCACTCCAGGGCGGTTATCGCGGACTATTCATCAAGGCCCAGGACCTCTTCGACGAGATGTACGCCTCCCTGGCCGACTACAATACCCGTAAGCTCCTGGACCGGCTCAGCCGATACGAAGTCCTGCTCATCGACGAGCTGGGCTACCTCAACCTCCGCCCCGAGCAGACCAACATCTTCTTCAAGCTCATGGAGGACCGCCACGCGGCCAAGCGCGCCACAATCGTCACCACGAATCTCGACTACGACGACTGGGGCCGCTTCCTGGGAAACCAGATGCTCACCGGCGCCCTGCTCTCCAGGCTCCGGCACCGCTGCCATACACTACGGATTGACGGCCCAAGTCTGCGGACTGCGGCTTCCACTGCCTGATGTTGTCCCTCTCGTCCACTGAACGCCCTTACCAGGGCTGGCCTGCTATCGCTATCCCTGAGAACTGATGGCCGATTTCTCCCGAGAGACGACGCTAATTGCTGCGCGTAGCGAGAGGCTTGACAAATTGTCGGGAGTTGCCCCCTTTGACAGCGTCGTTATAGCGTATTGCGATATTGCGCAGGAGGTGTAGGCCGTGCCGAGACACAATCTGACCGGAGGTTGGGGGGAGAGCCGGGTTATGACAGTACGACTGGCCCCAGAGGATGACCGCCGCTTGGCAGCTCTGACGGAAGCCTGGAACATGACCGCCTCTGAAGTCCTGCGCCGAGCCTTGCAGGAGGCGGCGGATCGTGAACGCAATCCCCGACGTGAGTGCGACCCGGAGCGTTGAAATGTCAAACTTGCCCAGGAGTCTGACCACGTTGGCCGCATCTGGGCTACCCGTATTCTGCGTGAGGTCTGTACTCTCATCCACTGAACGCACTTACCAGAGCTGGCCTGCTATCGCTGAGAACTGATGGCAGACTTATCCTGAGAGACGACGCCCTTCGGGCTTGGTCCCGGTTCTGATTGGTGGGGGGGTATGCGAAGTACGTGCCGAAGGCCATCTGAGCCAGGAAGAAGTCACGCAGGCAGTGACCTACGGAGATTCGAGTTGCTTCAAGCGCGCGCGCTCGTAAGGCATTGCCTCCGAAGCCGCAGCATCGAGGATCGGCTGCCGAAACGACAGAGGACAGGCAGCGATGCCTTCGAGTACAGCGGCCCGCAGAAAGCGGGACTCCCGGTCCCTGGCCAATTCCCTCAACACAGGCTGTGCGTCTTCGGTACAGAGCGTGGCCAACTCACGGGCAGCGCGGATGCGCCTTGCCTCGGTCCCACGCATGGCTGACTCTGAGAGGAGGGCGACGGCCTCGGCTGGCTCGGCGCGGCCTGCACGAATGATTCCGGCAAGGAAGCGCTCTTGTGGCAGGTTCCAGTCCCCGCCCAAGGAAGACAAACGATCCTCCCAGTCCTTGCCCAACTCCTTCGGAAGCAGATGCGATGCAGCCTCCAATACGAGAAGGCGAAGGCTTATCGGCGCATCAGGGGCTTCCAGTACGCCAGCTGCGAAGGTCAGCACCCGGTCCCGCAGATCCGCATCGTCTCCAACCACCGAGACCATCGCGTTTACGATTGCAGCGCGCTGCCATGGCATTATGGCGAAGGGGATCGAACCGCAGGCCCCGATGGCCTCGTCCTGTCCGGCAGCAGGGTACAGCATCCGGTCGCAGAGCCCGGTGGTGCATTCGGAGTTGCCGTTGCATGGGGCGCCGACCTCCTGACGGAAGAACGGGGCCAGGGGATCGGGAGCAGGCGCCTCATTGCGGGGACTGCATGCGGAGAGCAGGATCACGAGCACGAAGACGAAGCGCAGACGTAGCCGGTCTTTACCGCTGTCGAACACGCGGCTCAACCTTGCCGAATCCGGCGCCGGTACGCGGCGCCCTGGTGCAGCGTACCTACGATATTCCAGGCCGTGGCCACGACAAAGATCATCACTTCGTTCATCGGCTGTCGCAGGATGGAGGCCAAGCCAAAGGTTGCGATGGGCAGGAGGACCAGGACAGCGACGAGGGCCAGCCCCATCCGCCCTGCAGGACTCTCGATATCGCGCAGGAACATTCGGCGGGTGAAGTAGGTCGGCAGTACTAAGACCCAGACCAGGCCGAAGAAAGCGTAGAGGATATTCAGCGCCATCAATCTTTCCCCTATGGGGTCTCGGCGGCTTCGCTGAAGCGCTTCTGGACCTTGTCATAGTAGTCGATTACGGTGCGGACGTAGCCCCGCTTCTCGATATAGGGGCGCGGGAAGAAGCTCCGCTTGAAGCCATACACGATGATGTGGCGCAACTCCTTCCTGGTGATCCCGAAGGCCTTGATACCCAATAGTACTTCCTTGGAAACCGTGGTCTGCGAGACGGTCCGGTTATCCGTACAGAAGGTCGTGGAAAGCCGGGCCTCCCGCATCCGGGCGAACGCGTGGTTCGAGAGGTTACCGATGCGGGGGTTGGTCTGGAGGTTCGAGGTCAGGCAGACCTCTATTGTGATCCGGCGATCTGCAATGTACCCGGCGAGATCCCGGACGAACCGCTCCTTGTCGACGATATCGGTGTCCTGTATCGACGGCACCTGGAAAAGAAAGTAGCCGTGCCCGATACGATCGGCCTTGAGGTCGGTGATCGCCTGGAAGATCGACTCGGGCCCATAGGCCTCGCCTGCGTGAACAGTTTTTTTCAGGAAATGGCGGTGAGCAAGTTCGAAGGCTGCGATGTGGTGCTCCGCCGGGAACCCGGCCTCTTCCCCGGCGAGGTCATAGCCCACGATGGGGATCCCGAACTTGTCTCGGATTCCAACCGCCGCCCGGGCCAGGTCCAGGGAGGCCATGGTGAAGATGTCCCGTTCCCGGCTGTAGGGATGGAGGTTGAAGAGGCGCTCGTAGTATTTTGAAGAGTTGGGCGAGAACTTACGCAGCGCGCAGACGATGATCCCGTACTCGAACTCGGGCTTACCATCCACGGTGACCACGGTGGACTGGTTGTACTCGGCCTTGGCCCGACGCAGGCCCATGTCCACGGACAGGAGCACCGACGCTATATCCTGCTTTACGTTGATGTGGAGTTGGGGTGCGAAGCGGACCTCGATGTAGCAGACGCCCTCGTTGATATTGTCCCAGGCCAACTCGTAGGCCACCCGCTCCAATGATTCAGGGGTCTGCATCGCCGCGGTGGTGAACGCGAAGGGGTAGAGGTACTCCGCCAGGCTCTCGTAGGACTCCTTGAAGACCTTGAGCCTCAACTCCTCCGGGTTGTCGGCGGGCAACTCGACGCCCTGGTCCCGCGACAACTCGACGAGAGTCTCAAGCCGCAGGGAGCCGTCCAGATGCAGGTGGAGATCGGTTTTGGGGATCGCCTTAATGTACGCTGGATCAAGAATATAGCTATCTTCTGTCATGATTCCTCCAATAGGGGCCGAACGCGATTCAGAACGCGAGGAGGCCATTGAGGTAAGGGTTGTCCCGAAGCTCGGTAGCGATTGTCGTGCGCGCACCATGCCCGGAATAGACCGGAGTGGATCCCGGCAGCATCTTGATCTTGTCGAGGCTGACGCGCATGTCCGACGCGCTGCCGCTCCAGAGATCCGTGCGTCCGATGGACCCTGCGAAGAGCAGATCTCCGGAGACCAGGAGGGTCTCGTCGGCTTCGTTGAACAGGAAGCAGGTGTGGCCCGGCGAGTGCCCCGGGGTATGGATGCAGCGAATCGTAAGCCCGCCGAACCGTAACTCCCCTTCGTCCACGAGGACACCCTCAGCCACGGGCGCCTTAACTGCCTTGACTCCAAAGAGGCGGCATTGCGAGGGCACCATGTCGAGGATCTCATGTTCTTCGGGGTGGATGAAGACCTTGGCCCCGGTATGTGCAGCCACCTCAGCGGCAGCAGCCACGTGATCGATGTGACCATGGGTCAGTAGAATCGCAGCGACCTCCACGCCTTCTTGCTTTACGAGGGCAAGAATTCGATCGGCCTGGTCGCCCGGGTCCACGATCACTCCGGTTTTGCCGGCCGCGTCCGTCACGAGCCAGGTGTTGCTCTGGAACGGTCCGACCACGATGCCGCTAATCTTCATGTCTCCCCGTCCCCCCAACTACGGTTTGAATAAATAAAGTTACCCCTGAACCCACGCGAAGTCAACGTCTTCGTTGGCTTTTTATCGACAGCGGTCATCACCGTCAGGGCAGCGGAAGCGAATGTGGACGTGGTGCTTGTGCCCGGGGATGTGTCTGATGATGCCGGATCGTTTTGCCGGCCCAATGGGCGCCTCGAAGATGTGCCTCGCCTCGTCCTCGGTCCAGCCCATGGCGAGTGCTTGGTGAAAGAGGGGCTTTTGGAGCTTTCGGTCGATGAAGAAGTACTGGACCTGGCCGGTGGACATGAGCAACTCCAGGAAGGTCCAGGTCTTCTCCGCGTCCAGGTCATCGCTGTTTGCGGTGCGGAAGTGTGTGAGGCGCGGGTTTCCTACGAAGTAGTACCCTACGTCAGCATCCCGCCCGCTCTGGTGGGAGAGATGGGGGCGCAGGCGTCCGCCTTCCTCAGCGCTGAGGTCGCCAATAACCACTGGTACGGTGCCAGGGTAACGCCGGGTCATTTCATCAGCGGCCCAGGTCAGGAGAGCGAGGGTCTCGTCGGTGCCCCATTCTGCCTTGTCGTTTTTGCGCAGGAAGCCGATTCCGCGCTGCGGCATGAGCCGCCCTTTCTTCAGGTGGCCCTTCGACGCTGCGCCGATGGATTCGCTTGACGTCTCACCGAGGAAGGCCCTCCAGGCGACCGCGGGGTCCGGGGGCGGTACCGGGACGCTTGGTGCGTCCGTGTCGTCTACGTCATCGGAGAGGACCCGGTCGAGGGACCAGTTTTCACCATCCGGATAGCGGGGCGGGTCGGCCTTCTGCGCGAAGTAAATCTCCTCGAAAAAGGGCAACTCCGCTTCAGCGGGACGAGGGCAGCCGCTGGCTAGAAAGAGGAAAAGGCCGAACGCCACAACGACGCGTTTTTTGGGGAGGCCGGTCATGCGGATCATGATAACCCGAAACCGTCTCTTCACAACTCCGCCGGTTGATTCGGGCACGGGCACGACCTATACTCACTTTCCGGAACAGCTCCTGGAGGAGTTCATGGTCCGCCCCTTTGACGGCCACGTTCATGTGGGTGCCTGGCGCTTGCCCGACTTTGCGGGCCTTCGCACCGACGCGGCCGACCTCGTTACACTCTACAGACGCTGGGCTTGGTCCGGGGCTCTGATCTTCAGCACAGACGCGGCCGACAACCGGGGACTACTGGACGCTGTCCCATCGACCGTGGGCGAGTTGGATTTCCGCCACGCATTCTGGGTAGCGCCGGAGCAGCCCAACAACCTGGCATTTTTGAAAGAAACAGCGAGTCGCTGGGCAGCGCTGAAGATCCACCCCAGCCTTCTGCGGCTCCCGATAACAGCACCGGCCTTCTCGCCCTATCTCGACCTCGCAGCGGACATGGGCCTGCCCGTGCTCGTGCATTGTGGTCGCTGGACTGAGATGGCCGGCTACGGCCTCGTCCTCGATGTCGCAGCGGTCCGGCATGGCGTCCACTTCATTCTGGGCCACATGGGGGGCGATTCCCCACACATCGTGGCGGCCTGCGTCGCACGCGTAGCAGAGGAAGATATCGAGAACGTCTCCCTGGGCACGGAGAGCATCCGGGAGCCCTGGGTTCTGGAGCGCGCCGTCCGGAGCCTCGGAGCCGCGCGCTTGGTGTTCGGCAGCGATTACAACCTCAACCACCCGGAGCCCTTCCGTCGCCTCGTCGAGATCCTGGACATCACCGACGAGGACCGGGAGGACATCATGTTCAGAAATATGGCTCGGCTCCTACCCCCGGCGCATCAACTACGCGGCGCCGGAAAACAGTTGGACAAGGAAGGATTGACATGAGCAGACACGACGATGATGGCAAAAGGAAACCGAAGCGCTCCCCGATGGACTTCAACGGCTACTCCATGGAGAGCTTCCTGGTACACGGCCTTCCGGATGACGTGTACTGGGAATACGGTCACCACGTAATCCCGCCGATCACCGCGAGCACCACCTTCCGCCTGGACTCGGTGGAGCGTGGCCATCAGGGGTTCCTGGATTTCAACCAGCCCGCTAGCGCGGCCCGCCCCGGGGAGAGCCCAATCTACATCTATGACAGGGTCTCGGAGCCCACCGTGGCGCTCCTTGAGCAGTCTATGATGACAGCGGAGGACGGACTCAGCGGTACAGCGTTCGCGTCGGGGATGGCGTCTATCGCCGCGGGCCTCGGCGTGTGCTCGCGGTCCGGCCACCACATCATCAGCCATCGGACGGTCTACGGCTGTACCTACAGCCTGCTCAAAAACTGGCTTCCGCGGCAAGGAATCGATTTGGATTTCCTGGACATGCGGGACCTGGACGCGTTGGCAGCGACGATCCGCGCGGAAACACGAGTGATCTACTTCGAGACCCCGGCGAACCCGACCCTCGAGCTGATCGACATCGCCGCGGTCGCTGACGTAATTGCGGCAGCCAACGCGGGGCGGGCCACGGACGCTCGGATTCGGATGGTAGTGGACAACACCTTCTCGACTCCGGCCTGCCAGCGCCCCCTGACCTTTGGCGCGGATATCGTGGTCGAATCCCTGACAAAGAACGTCATGGGCTTCGGCACGGACATGGGAGGAATGCTCGTCACCCGTGAAGAGGCACTTCACCCGGCCATCCGTCTCTACCGCAAGGACTACGGCGGCGTCCTCTCCCCCCGCGCAGCATGGGGGATTCTCGTCTACGGACTCCCCTCGCTTCAGGTTCGGACCCGGGCTCAGGTGTCGAACAGCTTCAAGGTGTCACGCTTTTTGAAGGAGCACCCGAAAGTACGTCGGGTCCTCTACCCCGGGCTGGAGGACCACCCGGAACACGCCCTGGCCAAGCGCCAGATGACCGACTTCCGAGGAGAGCCCAGCTTCGGCGCCATGATCTACTTCGAGCTGAAGGGCGCACCCGAACAACTGGCTGCACGGACCCGCACTTTTATTAATTATCTGGCGGATAACGCGTATACCATAACCCTGGCCGTCAGCCTGGGGCAGCTCAAGACCCTTGTGGAAGCCCCAGGCCTCATGACCCACAGCTCCTACGGGGAGGGGGAAGCCACCGCGGCCGGACTGAGCTCGGGTGGAGTCCGGCTGTCCGTGGGCATCGAGGATGCAGGGGATATAATTAAGGATCTGGAGCGGGCGCTTGACGAGATTCCCGGAGAGTGAGAGGGTTTAGCGTCACTGTTTAACTGTCGATGGTCGATGGTCGATCGTCGGTTGTTCGGTTGTGGGTTGATCAGGAGGACGCAGCAATGCAATGCCCCCACTGTGGACGCGAGAGCGATCCCCTCTTCAAGTTCTGCCTTCACTGTGGCCGTGATCTTACCACGGCCGCGCCGGCCCACAAGCCTTCCCCGGAGCCCGAGCCCGAGGCCCTGGACCGCATAACAGGAGCATCTCCGCTACCCGAATCTACTGTGGAGACGCCCGAAGCGATGGACTCGGCGGTTCCCGAGGAGGATTCGACTCCAGCCGCGGACGTTATCTCCGACGACGATAGCGAGGTCTCCCGGACCGTGGTTCCCGCGGTCGAAGCTGCCGACGGCGACGACATCGGGAACCGTTGCCCCAAGTGCAAGGCCAAGCTCCAGGAGGGAGCTTCGGTCTGTCACCTTTGCGGTCAGGTGATCGGCGTGGAGGCCGCAGCAGGGGAGGAGGCCTCTGAATCCACTGATATCCCGGGTGGGGAAACGGATGACGCTACAGCGGGCTTCCTCATCACCATCGACACATCCTCGGGCAAGGAAGCCGCGCGCCTGAATCTCGTGGAGGGAACCAACTCCCTCGGACGGCGGAACTGCGACGTTGTCTTCGCCAACGACGATCTCCTCTCGCCACATCACCTCGACATCGAAGTGGATAACTCCGGGGTTCACCTGACCTGCCCAATCTCCCTCAACGGGACCTTTATTCGCATCGATGGGCAGGTCAAGCTTGAGCACGGAGACTCATTTCGCCTCGGACAACAGCTCCTCCGTTTTGAGGAGATGCGCTTCGTCGATGCACTGGTTTCCGAGCCGGATGACGGCACACGTGTCATGGGGAGCCCGACGCCGTCGGTGGTATGGGGCCGCCTCAGCCAGGTGGTTACCCCCCGCCTCACAGCGTCTACCTTTCTGCTCACGGGCGAGCAGGTCAAAATCGGTCGGGAGAAGGGCGACATCACATTCCCGGGAGACCGCTACATGTCGGGCAGCCACTCGGTGGTGATCCGGCGCTCCGACGGTTACTACGTTAAGGATCAAGGCTCCAGCAACGGAACCTTCATAAGGATCAAGGGGCGTCAGGCGCTTCCACAGGACTGTTACTTCCTGGCCGGTCGCCAGCTCTTCCGATTCGAGCGCGTCGCATGAGGATTCTCCGGGTCGGACTGTTCCTGGCCTTCCTGCTTACAGGCGCAGCGGCCGCGCAGGAGGTGAAGGACAGTCCGGAAGGCTCGGAACCCTCGGACGATTCCAAGGCTGATCCCGAACCCCTTGAATCCCCTGAACCTTATATCCCGGACTCCCTCTCCCCCGCGGTGATGGACCTGGGCAGCGGCGGTGGTGAGATCGTCTACCACCTGAAGTTTCTCGATACCGTAGACCTGGGCATTGCTCCCTTCGTGCGGCGGGTCATCGCCGAGGCCGAGGAGGCAGGTGCGACGGCCATCGTTATGGAGATGGACACCCCGGGAGGCCGGGTGGACGCGGCGATCCAGATCAAGGACGCGCTCCTGGACACGAACCTCACCACCATCGTCTTCATCCACAAGGGAGCCATCTCCGCTGGTGCGCTTATCGCGTACGCGCACGACTACATAGTCTGGTCCGAGGGCTCTACAATGGGCGCAGCGACGCCGATCCAGATGGGCGGCGGCGGTCAGGCCGAACCCGTCGAGGAGAAGATGACCTCGTTCATGCGCGGCCTCATGCGCGCGACAGCGGAGGCCCGGGATCGGGACGGGCTCATCGCTGAGGCCATGGTGGACGCGGAGATCGAGGTCCCCGGGGTTTCAACCAATGGTAAGCTCCTCACCGCGACCTACAAGCAGGCCGAGGAACTCGGCATCCTGGATGCGCGGGCCGAGAGCCTTGAGGAACTCCTCGAGGACGCTGGCCTGGATGGTGCGACGGTTGTCACGGTGAAGGAGAACTGGGCCGAGCGCATCGCCCGGATCCTAACCCAACCGGTGGTCAGCTCCCTGCTGATGACCTTCGGCTTCCTGGGCCTGATGATAGAGTTCTACACAGCGGGCTTCGGGATCACCGGCATCATCGGGATCTCCTGCCTGCTCCTGTTCTTCTTCGGCCACATGATAGTGCAGTTGGCCGGTCTTGAGGAGTTGCTGATTTTCTCCGTCGGCCTGGTCCTGATCGGCTTGGAGATTTTTGTGTTCCCGGGCTTTGGCGTTGCAGGCATCCTCGGGCTTCTGGCGGTGATCGTCGCGTTGGTCCTCTCCCTCGTCGGGATCGAGATAGACATCGCATTCCAGGCGGGGCTGATGGAGCAAGCCCTGATTCAGGTGTTCGTCGCTGTCATCCTATCCGGGGTCGGCACCCTCGTGGTGCTCAAATATCTGCCCTCGTTGCCCCCCGTCCGTCGCCTGATCCTTGCTCGCAGCCTTCGCGCTGAAGACGGCGCCGTAGCGCGTAACGTACTGCCCGATACCCTCCTGGGACGGGTCACGGTTGTAGAGACCGATCTGAGGCCAGTCGGTATGGGCCGCATCGACGGTAAGCGGGTAGAGCTACAGACCCGCGGTGAGTATATCCGGAAGGGGACCAGGGTTCGGGTGGTGAGCACTAATGACGCCGTGCTCCTGGTGCGTGCCGATGATCGCGGGTATAAGGACGGCGACCATGCCAACTGATCCCACCATACCGGTCCTCCTGCTCGTTTTAGGCCTCCTTCTCATGGTCGTGGAGGTCGCCATAATCCCCGGATTTGGCCTCGCAGGAGTGCTCGGCTTGATCCTCCTGGGTTCGGGCACAGTGATCATCTGGGCCGTGTACGGTGCCACCATCGGTGCGTTGAGCCTGCTCCTGAGTTCGGTCATCAGCGCCCTGCTAATCTGGATCTTCTTCAAGAGCCGCGCGTCCCGCCTCCTGGTGCGGGAGGAGAAGATCCTGGGCGACTCGTCCGACGTCCCGTCTCTGACCCATCTCCTGGGGCGGACCGGCGTCGTGACCCGTCCCCTGCGCCCCTCCGGCACCGTTGAAATCGATGACGAACCTTATGACGTCATCAGCGAGGGACAGTTCATCGACCAGGGCGCTGCCGTGGTCGTCATTCGAATCAGCACCAACAGCATTGTCGTGGATCGACAAAATGAAGGAGGATAGAAGATGTTTGAGTTAGCAATTGGACCGGCCGGTAGTTCCACTATCTTTTTGGGGATCTTGGTCCTCGCTATTGTCATCTTGTTTTTCTGGTTCGTGCCAGTGGGTCTGTGGATTGCGGCCCGCTTCTCCGGCGCGCCCGTGGGGATCTTCGATCTGGTCGCCATGCGCCTTCGCCGGGTCTCCCCTTCACGGGTGGTGGAGCCGCTGATCAACGCGATCAAGGCCGGCCTGGACATCAGCACCGCGGACCTGGAGAGCCACTACCTCGCGGGCGGCAACGTGAACGCGGTGGTCAACGCGCTGATCTCCGCTAACAAGGCAAACATCGACCTGGACTTCAACAAAGCCGCGGCCATTGATCTGGCCGGGCGCGACGTACTCCAGGCAGTGCAGATGTCGGTCAACCCGCGGGTCATCACCACACCGAAAGTCGCGGCCATGGCCAAGAACGGCATCCAACTCATGGCCGTGGCCCGGGTGACCGTGCGGGCCAACATCGACAAGCTCGTCGGCGGCGCGGGCGAGGAGACGATCCTGGCCCGTGTCGGCGAGGGCATCGTCACCACCATCGGTTCAGCAGATAACCACAAGGCCGTCCTTGAGAACCCGGACAAGATCTCTCAGAACGTCCTGGCCAAGGGCCTCGACGCGGGCACCGCATACGAGATCCTGTCTATCGACATCGCGGATGTTGACGTGGGCTCGAACATCGGCGCGAAGCTCCAGACCGAGCAGGCGGAGGCGGACAAGCAGATCGCGCAGGCCCTTGCCGAAGGCCGCCGCGCGATGGCCGTCGCACAGGAGCAGGAGATGACTGCCCGGGTCCAGGAGGCCCAGGCCAAGGTGGTGGAGGCCGAGGCCCAGGTGCCGCTGGCCATCGCCGAGGCTTTCCGCAAGGGTCAACTCGGGGTGATGGACTACGTCAACTACAAGAACGTCCTGGCCGACACGTCCATGCGGGACTCCCTGTCCAAGCTGGACGACGACTCGGACAGGAATAAGTAGTCGATGACGCGTGACGACCTGAGGCGGCTGCGGAGCATCTTCCGCAGCCGCAGCCGCCTGCGGGAGCGCCTGGTCTGGAGCCTGGTGCTTGGGAAGCGCGGGGGCGCACACAAGCCGCGCTCCGTCTCGCAACCCTCGCCAAAGGCTGAGGTGAAACGTTGAGCGAGACTTTCTTCAAGGAAGTCCTCCCGATCATCATCTGGGTCTTGGTGATGATCGTAGGCGGACGCATCAAGAAGAAGCGGAATCAA
>CAYOTU010000042.1:0-13576 GCA_964406905.1 uncultured Myxococcales bacterium
GGAATCCTGAGGGAGCGAAGCGAGTCGAAGGGCGGGGGAGTTCATAGCCCCACACAAACGTAGTTGCCGTCCTGCCGTCTCCCGAGCCCCCAAACGGCAGGGGATATCACCCCGGCCAGGAGGGCCTCACACAAAATCGGGCCTGAAGGCCCTCCCACAGAACCGCAGGCTCCCGGCTGATCGGGCCTGGAAGCTCGTCAAGCTCGCGCTTCGGATCCCGGCGGGGGGCTCGTCAAGCTCGCGTCTCGGATTACCGGCCCACTTGCGTACGCCTTCGTGATCGCTACAATCGTGCGCACGAACTTCTTGCTGGAGTTTGCCATGGTTCCTTTGCTCGACATCGCCCGCGTCCACGCCGGCATTGAGGCTGACATCGAGGCAGCGCTGGTGCAGACCTTCCGGTCCGGCCGCTATATCCTCGGCCCCGAGGTGACCGCGTTCGAGGAGGAGATCGCTGCATGGCTGGGCGCTCCCTACGCGGTGGGCGTGTCCAGCGGCACCGACGCGCTGGTGGCCGCGCTTCAGGCCCTGGGCGTCGGCCCGGGGGATGAGGTGATCACCACGCCCTTCACCTTCATTGCCACTGCGGACGCGGTGCTACGCCTTGGTGGCGTGCCTCGCTTCGTGGACGTGGATCCTCAGACCCTCCTCCTGGACCCGAATCTCGTGGCCGCGGCCGTCACCGACCGGACCCGTGGAATCATCCCGGTCCACCTCTTCGGCCAATGCGTGGACATGGACGCGCTGCGAGGCGTGGCTGCACTCCGAGATCTCTGGATCCTCGAAGACGTGGCCCAGGCCCTGGGCGCGCACTGGGTCGACAGCGCAGCGGGAACCCTCGGCGCGGCGGGCTGCTACTCCTTCTTCCCGTCCAAGAACCTTGGTGCGCTCGGTGACGGCGGCCTGGTGACCACCGCGGACCCTGACCTGGCCGACCGGATTCGGTGGATCCGGGCCCACGGCTCCAGGCGCAAATACCATCACGACATCCCAGGCGGCAACTACCGACTGGACGCACTCCAGGCTGCGGTGTTGCGGGTGAAGCTCCCACACTTGGAAGCATGGAACGCGGCCCGCGTTGAGCGGGCAGAGCGCTACGGCCGTCGTCTCCGAGAGGCGGGCCTCGTGGAGGGAGGTCGGATCCGTCCTCTGGGGCGCCAGCCAGGCTCGACCCATGTGTATCACCAGTACGTGGTCCGGGTCCGCGACCGGGACGGCCTCCAGAAAACTCTACAGGCCCGTGGCATCGGCCACGCGATCTACTACCCCGCGCCGCTGCACCTCCAGACCTGCCTCGGCGAGCATGCTGGGCGGCCCGGGGACCACCCCGTCGCTGAGGCAGCCTGCCGGGAAGTCCTCGCCCTCCCCATCTTCCCAGGGCTCACGGACGACGAGCAGGACAAGGTCGTCGCCGCGCTGGCGGACCACGCCGACACTGTGAGTATTTAGGAGATTCCATGCGAGTTCTCGTCACCGGCGGCGCCGGATTCATAGGATCGCGTTTCAGCAAACGCCTCCTGGACGACGGACACGAGGTCGTGGCTCTCGATAACTTCGACCCGTTCTACGATCCAGCGATCAAGGAGCATAACGTCCAAGCCCTCAAGACCCACGGGGGTGACCGCTACACGCTGATCCGAGGTGACATTCTAAACCCGGCAAGCTTGGACGCCGCCTGGGCGCAGGGCCCCTTCGACCGGGTGGTGCATCTGGCGGCCAAGGCCGGGGTCCGCCCCAGCCTGATGCAGCCGGCTGACTACTTGTCCGTCAATGTCGAGGGCCTCCTCAACGTGCTGATGTACTGCCAGGAGCGTGGGCCGAAGAAGCTGGTGGTCGCGTCCTCCAGTTCGGTCTACGGGAACTCGGCCCGGGGGGCTCTCCGTGAGGACATGTCCGCTGACGAGCCCTTGAGCCCGTACGCTGCGTCCAAGCGCGCTGGCGAGTTATACTGCCATACCTGGCATCATCTCCACGGACTGGAGATCTCAACCCTGCGTTTCTTCACGGTATACGGGCCAGGCCAACGCCCCGAGATGGCGATCCATCTCTTCACCCGGCTCATCAGCGAGGGGGCCACGATCCAGATGTACGGGGATGGCACCACCAGTCGAGATTACACCTACATTGACGATATCGTGGACGGGGTGGCGCGGGCCATGGAGCGAGTCTCCGGGTACCGGGTCTATAACCTCGGAGGCGGTAGACCCGTGGAACTGCGGCGCCTGATCCATGTCATCGGCGATGTCATCGGCGTCACCCCGCAAATCGAACAGCTCCCCATGCAGCCTGGGGACGTGGACCACACGGAGGCCTCGGTAGAGCGGGCCGAACGCGAGCTGGGCTTCCGGGTAACCACAGAGATCGAGGATGGCGTAGTGGCCTTCGTGGACTGGTATAGCGCGCTGCGCTCCGACCTGGGAAGCTGAACATGGATCTCCTGCTTGAAGACATCGATCTCCTCCTCACCATGACCCCATCGCTCCACGCGGCCGGGGACGCGGTCCCCGAGTCCCTCGGCGCAATCCCCGGGGCGGCTCTGTGGATCAGGGACGGGAGGGTCGCGTGGGTCGGATCCGCGGCGGACCTCCCTGCGGATCTCCCAGCAGAGACACCCAGAACCGCAGCGAACGGGGGCTTGGTTATGCCGGGCCTGGTGGAGTGCCACACACATCTGATCTGGGGCGGAGACCGGGAGCAGGACTTCGTGGACCGTTGCAGCAGTGTCAGCTACGAATCGATCCTTGCCCGGGGCGGCGGGATCTACTCCTCGGTGGCCGGCACCCGGGCCGCGACGGAGGACGACCTCTACGAGGCAGCGTTCCAGCGGATGGACGAGCTGGTCCGTCAGGGGATAACCACCGTTGAGATAAAGAGCGGCTACGGCCTCGACCTGGAGAACGAACTGAAGATGCTCCAGGTGGCGGAGCGCCTGGACCGCACCCACCCGATCACCGTGGTCTCGACCTTCCTTGGGGCCCACGTGCCGGGGCCCGAGCATCGGGACGACCCCGATCGCTACGTGGACCTTGTGGTAAACGAAATGCTCCCCGAGGTAGCGGCCCTCGAGCTCGCCCGCTTCTGCGACGTCTTCGTCGAAGACGGGGCCTTTGCCGTCCCCCGGGCCAGGCGGATCCTCAAGAAGGCAGCGGATCTGGGCCTCGGCCGCAAGGTCCACGCGGAGCAGCTCGGCTGGTGTGGAGGCGCGGCCCTCGCAGCCGAAGTCAGCGCGGTAAGCGCGGACCACCTGGACCACGCCACCCCCGCGGACGCAACGGCCATGGCGGCAGCGGGGACCACCGCGGTCCTCCTGCCCGGGGCCACGTTCTTCCTTAATAAGACTCGGTTCCCGGACGGCCGTATGCTAAGAGAAGCGGGGGTGCATGTGGCTCTGTCCACGGACTGGAATCCGGGCAGTTCCATGACCTCGAACCTGCTCCTCATGGCGACCTTCGGCGCGGTGCGCTGCGGCTTGAGCCCAGCGGAAGCCCTGCGTGGGATCACCACAGAGGCGGCCCGGGCCCTGGCGCTCTCGGACGAGGTCGGCCACCTGGCGCCCGGCGCGCAGGGCGACGTGCTCGTCCTTGATGCGAAGACATGGCGCACGCCGGTCTACCACTTCGGAACGAACCCGGTACGAGAGGTCTGGAAAGGAGGTAAACGGATCCATGGCTGACGTACCCAAGGCGGTGACCGATCACCTCAAGGCTCTCAAGGGAGCGCACAAAAATCTCGACGGACTCCTCAAGGCCCTGAAGAAGGCCGGGGACGCGCCTTTACTCCTGGACGGGGCGATCCGGGTATTTCGCGCCGGCAGCACTGGCAGTTCCGGCGACGCGGCCACAGGACGGCAGGCGGAAACAGCGTGGGTGGCGAACCTTGAAAAGTCATTGGCCGGGCCCACAGCGGACGCGCAGACGACCTTCGGCGCTGCGCTGGAGGACGGACTGCGGGCCGTGGACCTCCCCCTGCGGGGCCGCTGGCCCGAGTGGATGTGCGGCCCCTTCCGGATCCGGATACGGCCTGAACGGGGCGAGGCGGAGCTGTCCTGGGGACCCGGCGCAGAGCCCCTGGAGGCCGTCCATCTGGACGCGGCGGCCCTCGTGGATCGGATCCCAAAAATCGCGGCGGAGTTGAAAGCCCGCCACGCACCGGACGCGCTGCCAACGCGCCTGCTCCGGGCCTGGCGCATGGCCCTGGCCGCGGAGGGCCGCTCGGACGGAGACATTCCCCTGGAAACGTTGATCCCCTTGGTAGCGATCCAGGCACAGGGACCGCGGTTCGCTCAGAACCCCTCCCGGGCTGGCTGGACCGTACCCTATGGCCGGGTCCAGTTCTCTTATGATCTGGCCCGCCTCCGGGGCCTTGAGCACGACGGTTTTGCCCTGCGGCTTCGGGTGGCGACCCGGGACCAGACCCGGCGGAGAGGCCCCCTCTGGCTGCCAGACGACGCGGTGGGGGGTGGAACGCTCTTCGCCACGGCCCGCTTCGAAAGGAGACATCGATGAGCCCCGACACAGCACCCCGTACCCCGGACCGCCGCTGGGCCCGCCGCATCATTGAGGTAGTGGGCGCGCACGGCAACCCGCCGGAGTGGGGCTCCCAGCTCTTCTCCGTGGGCCTCGACCCCTGGCTGGAGGTCCTGGAGAACGACTACCTCCGCACCTTCATCGGCGAGGACGGAGGTGCCGCGTTCAAGCTGGTCGTGGGGGCCTACGGCGGGGGAAAGACCCACTTCCTCTACACCATGCGGGAGCTGGCCTGGGCCCGGAACTATGCGGTGGCATACGTCCCGCTTTCCAAGGACGAGACCCCGTTTCACAAAATGGAGCTGGTCTACGCGGCGGTGGCGCGCAACCTCACGGGGCCGCGCAGCGAGGACCAGATTTTCGCGGGCTACGAGCGCGGCATCGGCGCGCTCCTCGGGGAGTGGACCGCTGAGCTGAAGACACGCATAGGGGACGACACCGACGCGCTTGACGCTATCCTCGACGGGGTCCTCGGCCCGGTGGAGAACGTGAACTTTTCCCGAGCCGTGCGTACAGCGGTCCACGCAGCGGCCCGGGGCGACGCTATCACCTTCGAGCAAATGCGAGGCTGGCTCACGGTCCAGGGCTTCGACCGGACCGCGTTCCGGGAGCATGGGATCCTGCGCCCGGTGGACCGCTCCAACGCTTTCTCGATGCTCCGCAGCCTGGTCCAGTTCCTCAAGGCAGCGGGCTTCGCCGGCCTGGTGGTCCTCTTCGACGAGGCCGAGGTGGTGCCGTCCATGAGCAGCCGGGAGCGGCAGCACCTCCTGGCCAACCTCAGGGAGCTGATCGACTCCTGCGGGCACAACGAGTTCCAGGGCGCCATGTTCTTCTACGCTGTGCCGGACTACAGCTTCTTCGATGGGCGCCTCAACGTCTACGAGGCCCTCAAACAGCGCCTCACCACGGTCTTCGACTTCGACAACCCCACAGGGGTGGCGATCGAATTGGAGCGCACCCTGGGCGAGCCCGAAGAGATCCTTGAAACCATCGGGGCACGCCTCTTTGACATATACCGGACAGCGTATGGCTGGGAAGGAGACTGGGACGCTGTGGCGTCGCTGATCCGGGGCCTGGCCAAAGACGCATGGCAACGCCGGGGCGGGGATATCGGCTACAAGCGCCTCTTTGTCAAGGGCGCTGTGCGCCTGTTCCACGCGGCCCGCGCGAACCGCCTCGACGCGCTGGAAGAGGGTGGCCTCCTCGACGGAAGCGGGCTGCAGTGAACCGTTTTGCCGAGGCCCGAATACGCCACCGCTTCCTGGGACGGGGCAGCCTGATCCGGTGGATTCGCGGCGGACGTCAGGCCATCGTGGCGTTCGACTACGGTCGGGTCCTGACCGTCCGTGGCGCGGACCTCGCACCGGTGATCGAGGACGGAGGGAGTAAACGCACAGTCCGACTGCCCCGGAACGCCTCGGTTCCCATCCCGCAGGAGTACGGCAGCGGCGACCGCTTCGTCATTGAGGCCTTCCGCCTCGGGATCGTCCCGGAACGAGGGATCCTGGACTGGACCTTCGGCCGGGACGGCGAGCTGAACTACCTCTCCGAGTGGCTCCGGGACCCGGAGGAGGCCGCGCTCTACCTCTTCGGGGACTATGGCAGCGGAAAGACCCACCTGCTGGGCGCGCTCGGCAGGCGTGCGCTGGATGAGGGGTGGGCCGTGGCCCGGGTCCCCCTTGATCCCCTGGACAGCCCACCGTCGTCACCCAAGCGGGTCTACCGCAGCCTGCTGCGTTCCCTCAGATGGCGGGAGAATGGCAGCGACCGGGACGCGCAGGACCTCCTCCAGCGGGCCATGGACGGAGGCCTCACCGAAGCAGCGACGGGCCACCGGTTCCTGGAGCCCTTTGTCCGGGCCATAGGGAACAAGCGGGACGAGGAAGCTGCCTGGCGTTGGATTTTGGGTGAACCCGCGGATGCCCGGCGTCTCGGCCTGCCCCTTCTCCATGACCACACCACGGCCAGCAACATCTACACCAACCTCCTGTCCTGCCTGGGATGGACCGCGGCCACGCACGCGGGGCTAAGGGGCCTGCTGCTGCTGCTGGACGAGGCGGAGATGGTCACAGCGGTGCACTGGCACCGCCAATTACACCGTGGGATCAACTTCATCGTGGGCCTCTCCCGGGCCGCACAGCACCACGACGACCTCCGGGACGAGGCAGTGGTCCGGGACCCGGCCCGGGGCGTGCATGCTGGCAAAAAAAGCGGCCTGATCTACTCGGGACACGTCCCCATGCGCTATCTCTTCGAGGGAGTGCGGGGGGACCGGACGACCAAGGTCCTCTTCGCAGTGACCCCCACCGCGCTGATGCGGCGGCTCGTGGAGGAGCACGACTTTGACGCAATGGATCTCGAGCCCCTGCCCCATACAGCGCTCGACGCGCTCTTCCGACACTTTACGATCCACTACCAGCGGGTGTACGACCTTAAGGTGCCCCGCAAAGACCTGGACCGGATCAGGGACGCGCTGATGTCTGACCTGGACGAGCACGGGATCCAGCGACGCTTCGTCAAGGGCATGGTGGAGGGCCTCGACTATCGCCGCTTCCACCCACGGCGATCCCTGGACGACCTCCTCGGCGTGGACCCCTTCGCCAAGGCCGGCGCGTTCGGCGATTTATGGTGACAGCGGATCACCGCCGGCTCCTGCGCCGAACCTGGCCGGTCTTCTACCGTCGCTTCGGCCGCATCCTGCCGATCCAGGAGGCAGCGATGGCCCCGGTCCTGGCTGGAAAGAACACGGTAATCTGCGCGCCCGCCGCGGCCGGGAAGACCGAGGCTGTCCTCGCACCCCTGCTGGAGCGGATGCTCCACTTCCGTCTCTTTGACTCCGACCGTACAGCGCTGCTCTACGTGGCACCCACCAGAGCCCTGGTCAACGACATGGCCGCTCGCATTAAGGCTGCGGCCGGAGCCCTGGGCCTTGCCGCGGTCCGGC
The DNA here is from genome assembly GCA_964406905.1 of uncultured Myxococcales bacterium. Classification (GTDB taxonomy): domain Bacteria; phylum Myxococcota_A; class UBA9042; order CAIXZC01; family CAIXZC01; genus CAZNWW01. Next base: position 7,471 of record CAYOTU010000042.1, read on the forward strand.
GCACCGGAGACCACCGGGAGTTGGACCCGGCGCGGCCAGCGCCGATCCTGCTGACAACCCCGGAATCCCTGGACTCCCTCCTCTGCCGCCACCCGGAGATCTTCGCTCCCAAGATGGCAGTAATCCTGGACGAGCTGCACGTCCTCGACGGCCACTACCGGGGCGACCAGCTCCGGGTCCTCCTGCGGCGCCTGGAGGCCGGCCGGGAGGCCAGCCTCCGGGGGGGGATCCGCTACGCGGCCCTCTCCGCAACCCTGGCGGATCCGGCCGCTACCGGGGAGCGCTACTTCCACGTGGACGAGATCGTCGAGGGAGCGGCCCACCGCCCCATCCGCGTGGAGACGGTGGGGACAGTGGAGGAGATCCCCGACGCAGCGAGCCGACTTGGTGCGCGGAAACTCCTGGTCTTCTGCAACACCAGGGCCAGGACAGAGGACGTCGCCAACCGCCTGCGCACCGTGGTGGCGTCGTCAGCCCCCATCGCGATCCACCACGGCAGCCTCGACAGGCGTGAGCGCCTGGAAATCGAGGCAGGGTTCCGGGAGTGGCGCCGCGGCATCTGCGTGGCCACATCAACGCTGGAAGTGGGCATCGACATCGGGGACGTAGACGCAGTGGCCCTGGCAGACCTGCCTCTCCTGCCCTCCGCGTTCCAGCAACGCATTACCCGCGGCAGCCGCCGCGCTCCGGAGGTACGCGCGATCGTGGTCGCATCCTCCCCCGAGGACGAGGAAGCGGTCGCTCTCCTTGCGGACATGGCCCGCGCGGGCAAAGTAGAAGACCGGGACGCGCCCCCGGATCACTCGGTGATCGTCCAGCAGTTATTTTCATTAGGTTACGGACAGAGATCCGGGATCACGCTAGAGATGAGTTCGAGCCTGCTCGACCCCATCTTCGGCGAGGACACGGTCAAACGGGTCACAGAGCATCTGGTCACCGAGGGGCACCTGCTTCGCCGGGGCGGCCGACTGTTTGCGTCGGAGGAAATCCTGGACATGGGGGACAAAGGCCAGATCCACTCCAACATCCCCGACACGCGGGAGCGGGAGCTGGTGGACGCTGCCACGGGACGGATCCTGGGCCGCGGCGCGCTGGGCGTCGCGGCGGGCTCAGTGCTGTTGTTCAGCGGCCGGATGTGGCGCGTGGCCTCAGTCGAAGGCGGCCGCGCAGTCCTGGCTCCAGCCTCGGGGGACGGCGGGACAGCAAGGTTCAGGGCACGGTCGGACGCAGGCGCATTCGCCAGGTTCCTGCCTTCTCTGAAGTGACACCGCTATCACCTCTGCCTATTAGTAACGTCCCCTGCTCCTTTGGCTACTACGGGTCCCGGCGGAACGCGTCTGGATCAAGGTCGTGGATTCGGAGCCATCGATAGGCCTGGGTCCGAGGCCTGCCGAACTCCCGAGCGACTCCTGCGAGGTTTCCCCGGTGGCGTCGCAGCGACTCTATGAGCTGCTCCCGGGTTGGTCGCTCACCCCGGGGGAGAAGGACGAACTTCAAAGGTAGCGGGGCCGTCTCCGCCGGCCCCTCCCGCAGATGACGGAACGCTTCCAGCATCTCGGGCGGCAGATGATGGAGCGCGGGCGCCGCTTCGCCAGCTTCCAACGCGACACGCTCAGCAACGTTGCGAAGCTCCCGCACGTTCCCGGGCCAGGTGTGGAGCAGCAGGGCCTCCATGAGGTGGGCAGAGGTCCGGGCGGCTACCTCCTCGCCAGTAAAGTGGCGCCATAGAAGCGGCACATCCTCTCGCCGCATCCGCAACGGGGGCAGGCGAAGGGTGAACCTGTTCAGACGGTGCAGGAGGTCAGCTCGGAACTCACCGGCAGCGGCCCTTGCGCTAAGGTCCGCGTGGCTCGCCGCCAGGCAACGCACGTCCACCCGGACCGGGCCGCTCCCGCCTAATGGCTGCACCTCTCCGGTCTCTATCGCTCGCAGGAGCCTGGCCTGGACAGCGAGGGACATGTCGGCCACCTCGTCAAGGAACAGGGTACCCCCGTCGGCTTCGGCAAAGGCGCCGCGTCGGTCACGGTCCGCACCGGTGAACGCTCCTCTGCGCACACCAAAGAGTTCGCTCTCCACCAAGGCTTCCGGGATCGCAGCGCAGTTTAGAATGACCAGCCGGCCGCGCCGGCCGCTCCGCCGGTGAAGGGCCTGCGCGACCAGCTCCTTGCCAGTGCCGGTCTCACCGTGGATCACCACGGAGACGCCTGCTGGCGCGATCCGACGGAGGGTCCGACGAACCTCCCGTAGCGCAGCGGACACACCTACCATCCCCTCCCCGTCCTCATCCGGGTCCCCCAGGCTTGGCCGACACGCAACGAGCAGGGTATCCCCGACCCGCAGGACGTCTTGCTCTACGAGCGACGACGACGCACAGACGCTGCCGTTACGGCGCGTTCCGTTCTTGCTGTCCAGGTCAGTGCAGAGGATCTCTCCCTTCTCCCTACGCAGGAGGACGTGGTGCCGTGAGAGCCTGGAATCGGATACGGCCAGGCGGCCCTTTGCGATCCGGCCGGTGTGGTCGTCTGCCCCCGCGCGACCAATCTCCAGGGGGCCTGCAGCGGGATCCATCACCAGCCCCGGAAGTGCCGGGTCCGGGGAGTACACCACGCGTATAGCAAACTGCTCATCCGCATCGGAGAAAGCCGCTGTCGATGTCTGTGTGTTCGTGGCGCCCATGCCGAGAGCCCCCTGTCTTCCAGGGGCCTTTGTAGCATCAGGGCGCCTTCCGGATCAACCGGAGAGATGCGCCGCGCCGGTCTACAAGGGAGGATTCAACAACACTTCTTCGCCACAGGGTCCACAACCGCCGCACCAGCCATCCACACATTTCCGACCCGCCGCACAGGTGCCACAGGAACCCCCGCAGCCGTCGTCGCCGCACTCCCGCGTTCCGCCGTCCTCGTAATCACAGGACGGGAGGCAGCACTTGTGCCAGGGTGTGCAGACGTCTTTCGCTTCGCAGTTGTCCATGGCGCAGTCGTCATCGCAGATCAGGCCGCAGACATCTAGCTCCAAACAATGGTCGATGTCCTCGCAAACGGATAAACCGCTGGACGAGTACATATATGCCATCGAACACTCCAGTTCGAGGGAGAAGGTCCCCGCCGCGCAGAGGTACCCGTCCACGACCAGGTAGTAGTACTTTCCAGACTCCACGTTGAGGGACACCTTGTCCTTGCCTCCATCCTGGCATTTCTGGGCCGCACAGCCCTCTTTGAGGACGAAGAGGTCCAGGTCCGGGGGGGACACGGTGGGGAAGAGCGTCCCTTCGCTCACGTCGGGGGTCAGCGTGGCCGTGAACGAATGGATGCCTTCGGGGATATGCAGCCGGAACGCGACCTCCGGCCCGGACTCGGTCCAGCCGCCGCACTCCTCCCCGTAGGAGTCCAGCTCGTCCTTGCCCCACTTTGTGCTGTATTTGATCGGTTCTCCGCCGCACTGGATGCTCGTGATCACCTCCGGGATGCCCCCAGGCAAAGCGAGGAACTCGGGGTTGTCCAAGGGTTCACAGAGCTCACCGGCCCGAGTCCTACGCACTGCCCCGTACTCTGGTTGCAGCCCTCGTTCGCTTCAAGGCAGTCCCCGCAGGTCCCACTGCAGTCGTCGGGCCCGCAGTTCCGGCCCTCGCACGAGACCTTGCAGAACTGCTTCGAGAGGACTGAGGTGTGAAGGGAGGCCGCTCCGGCGAATGCCCCTGATTCGATGACGGAGGTAGCGCCGGCCTCCATGTGAGGCGCCTGCATCGTGGTGGTGTGCACGGTGTTCGTCGATGGGTCGGCCAGGGCCGGGGCCATCATGCCTTTCCAGTGGCAGGCCCTGTCCACGCACTCCTTGCTGTCCGGGCAGGGCCCGCATTTTCCTCCTGCGCCGTCATCCCCGCACTCCCGGTCGCTGCAGTCCGGCCACTCCGTGGCGCCACGATAGCAGCGCATCCAGCAGTCCTGGGGGCAGCAGCCGAAGTCCTCAAAGGGGCCGCAGTGGCCGTCGCCGCAGTCCTCTTGGAAGAAACAGGTGTTCCCGACGTCGGTCTCGCTGTCGATCTCGACGTCCCACCCGTCCGGGTGAGCCGGGACCGTGTCGACGTCGGTGACATCCCCGATATCATCAATATCTATTGGGATATCGCCAACGATTTCGGTGTCGGGGCCGGGTTCAGTAACCCCATCCGGGGGGCCGGTGTCCTGGGACACGTCCTCGGGCGAGGTGTCCTCTTCCGTGGCGTCGCCGATGAGATCCAGCCCTTCCGAAAAGGTCAGCTCCTTGATGCAGCCCGGGATCGCTGCGAGCAGCAGGATGACCAGGACCTCCAGGATGACGGTGTTTTTTCGGGTGTGTCGTTGCACGGGGCACCTCCTCTCTTCGCTCTAAAAGGACCAACGGAGCCCGAGGCCCAGTGGGATCTCGGGCATGGGGGTCAGGGCCACATGTCCCTGCCTCGAAAACTTTTCTTGTGCGCCTCCTCGGGGCCACAGCAGGCCTGCGGCACCGGCGCCCGCGGCCGCCGCGCCGACGCCCCAGAGCACGTAGGCAGCGGTGCGCGCGGGGAGCACACGGTCGTAGAAGCGCCTCAGGTACTCGCTCTCCACGTCGCTCCCCGCGCCGCCGTAGCGACGGACCAGGGGCTGGTTCCGTGCGTAGGCGACGCCGTAGCAGATCGCGCCGGATGCGACCGCGGCGAGGCCGCCCCCCAGGGTGGCCCAGGCCCAGACGGGGCGTGCCGGCGGGCGCGCTTCGACGGGCGCCGCAGAGGGTACCGCGGCAGGCGCACGGGACAACGTGATGCGCACCTGCTGCTCCCGCGCCACCTGCGCCACGGTGACCGTCACGGTCTCCGGTGTGAAGCCCGCCAGGGAGGCCTCGAAGCGGTGCTCCCCAGGGGGGAGCCACCAGGTCGCCGGGCAGGTCCTGGTTTCTCCGATCTGCTCGCCGGATGGGCGCACCGTCGCGCCGAAGGGGACAGCGAGGAAGGTCACCTGGGAGTGCGTGGCCTCGAGGGACGCGCGGACCAGGTGCAGGGCTTGACCGGCCTTCTCCGCGTTCGGGCCGTCCAGGGGATACAGCGAGAGGTGTCGGTACGCCTCCTGCAGGCGGCCCAGGTGCCGGTACGCGTTGCCCAGGTTGTAGCGGACCATGTCCTGGTGCCCTGGCGGGAGCTCGTCGACCACCACGGCCCAGATCTCCGCGGCCTCCTGGTACTGCCCGTTGTTGGCGAAATGCGTTGCCGCGTTCGCGCGGGTCACGGGGTCGGCGTCCTCCCCCGGAACCTCGCCGGGGCCTGCGGTGCAGGGCTGTGCGAGGGAGAGGAGCAGCAGCGTGAACAGCAAAGCGGTGGTTGGGGACCTCATCGTTCCCTCCTTTGGCCGGTGACAGGTCTATGCAAACAGGATGCCAGCGCTGTTGCTAGGACGGCGGCGCGGCCTTCCCGTCTGGGATCGGAGGAAGCTCCAGGAAGCCCGGGTCCTTGTCCTCCGGGGGCCCGGCGCGGGGCGGCCTCGACGACTCGCCGGGTGGCGCAGTGGGCAAGAGGAGGAACTCCTGCTCCACGGGGTCGTCGGGCTTCGGGGGGGTGCCTCGAGAGGACTTCGGAGCGGGTCTGGGCTTCTTGCGCGCAGGCGTCCCGCGCCGCGCTTCACGGCCCGGGATCTTCGGTCCAGGCGGGTCCTGTTGCGGGCGTTGGACGTTTGGTCGGGTGGTTCTTGCAGCGGCACCTCCGTCCGTGTCCCCGGCCTGCTCTCCCACGTCCCTGGCAAGCTCTGATGCGGAGTCTGCCGGGGGTGTCGTCGCGGCGTCTCCCTTCGTGGCAGGCACCGAGTCTGTGATGGTGTCGGCGCTCGGGGCCAACGCGATGTCCACGAGGGTGTCGGCGCTCGGGGCCAAGGTCGCGTCTTCGATCCGGTCCGTCGTCTGCGGGGCCGTCGTCTGCGGGGCCGTCGTCTGCGGGGCCGTCGTGTCTTCGACCCGGTCTGGCGCCACCTCCTCGGGGAGCTCCGCGGCTGTGTCCTGTCTCGCGCTCGTCACATCCGAGGGCGCCGGTGTCTCCTCGGCGGGGGAAGGCGTCGGGGCCCCTGCCCCGGTCTGCGTGTTCGTCCCTTCGCCGGCCCAGGGG
>CAYOTU010000043.1:0-4872 GCA_964406905.1 uncultured Myxococcales bacterium
GGCTGCGAGAAAGAGAACATCGGCGCGCTGGATTTCGGGCTGCTTTACACGTTCTGAAGGGTTGCAACTTTCAGTCACCTGGGGTACGAATACTCTCTGATTCCATGGCCTTGACAGTGGAGACAGGCATGAAGAAAGAGGCCGCCATCCTCGCGATGGTCATCACCGGAGGACTGGGTTTCCTGGTGGGACTCCTGATCCACCTGAGCCCCGGCGACGTCCCGTCCCGCGGCGAGGGTTCCCCCTTGGCCGTGCCCACCACTGGCGGCACAACAGCGCTGGTCGTCATCGAGGAGTTCTCGGAGTTCCAATGCCCTTTCTGCGCGAAGGCAGCGCTGGAGTCGGTGAAGAAGCTCAAGGAGAGGTACGGCGACCGGGTGTCGTTGCGTTTTCGCCACTTCCCCTTGCGTTTCCACAAGCAGGCGATCCCGGCAGCGAAGGCCGCCATGGCCGCGGGGATCCAGGGCAGGTTCTGGGAGATGCACGACCTCCTCTTCGCTAACCGCAAGGAGTTCTCCTCTGAAAAATACGTAGAGTTCGCGTTACAGCTTGGCCTGGATCCGGACCGGCTCCTGTGGGACATGGACGACCCCCGCGTGGAGGAATACATCCAGGCGGACATCCTGCTGAGCAAGAAGCTTGGCCTCCGGGGCGCACCCACGTTCTACATCAACGGGAAGCAGCTGGTTGGTGCGCAGCCCCCTGACGCATTCGCAGAGATCATCGACGCGGAGATCGCCGCGGCCGAGGCCCTCGTGACCCAGGGAGTCAAGGCCGAGGACGTCTATCGGCAGCGAGCAGCGGCCAACGGAGCGTCCGAGACCTTCCTGACCCATGTGGTGGACGGCGAACCGGTGGTGACACCGGAAAAAAGAGCCCTGACGCCAGAAAAATCTGCAAAGCCCTGATTCCCGGCCCATGTGTGATAGGGGCATGGACCTCAGGGTTCCTTGCGTCACCCTTCGGTCCACGCCATGATTTTGCAAAAAACTCAATCAGAGCAGGGAGCTCGACGACCGTCTCGGATTCTGACAGCCAGGAAAAACTTGACTCATCGGTGAAGATATCAGACTTTGCAGATGGCTAGTCTCTCTGTAGTAGCCTTGGAGGTCGTCATGGACCGCGCCAGCGCGTTTGCCCTCGTTTTCTTCATCGCTGCGTGCGGTGGTGGCGGCGCTGAAGAAGAGGACGTGGTCTATCTGGACGCGCCGTGGCATTTCGGCAAGGATCTGGGGGACGGCGGCGGGGTCACGCCGCTGGACGCTGAGTTGGCGGACGCTCCAGCGGACACGCCGCGCCCCGAGGACACGCCTGCACCGGATGACACCACGCCTCCACAGGACACGCCAGCGCCAAAGGACACACCAGCGGACACCCCGGCCCCGAAGGATACCCTGACCCCGCCGGATACGCCGGTCCCCGAGGACACACAGATCAACGATGTCGGGCCCTGCGGCTCCTGCCCAAGTGATTATCCCAACTGCATCGGCGGGATCTGCAAGTGCACCCCCTTCTCCTGTACTGACGGGACCTACTGTTCCGGCGGGGACTGTGTCCCATGCACCGTGGACGCGCATTGCGGCCCCGACTGCCTGAGCTGCCCCTCCATGGGTCAGTTCTGCGCTGCGGAAGGGACCCACTGCATTGATTGCGACGAATCGCAGGGCTGCCCTGCTGGGAAGCAATGCGTGGACGAGGTCTGCGTGGACTGCGAGACCCTGGGCCTATGTGGCCCTGACTGCCTGCTCTGCCCGCCGGAGACCCCCGATTGCGTCGGCGGGGAGTGCGCGTGCAACGGAGGATCCTGTCCCCCGGAGCATGCCTGCGAGGCCGGGGACTGCGTCCCCTGCACTGCCACGGACCCGGCCCACTGCGGACCGAACTGCCTTGTGTGCTCTGGACCGACCCCCCATTGTCAGGCTGGCGCCTGCGCGCTTTGCAATACCCCCGCTGCCTGCGGCCCCTCCTGCCAGCCCTGTGGCGGCGCGCTGGCGTACTGCCCTCCGGACGGTGCGGGCTGCGTCGAGTGCTTCGAGGACGCCCACTGCCCTGCGGGGGAACACTGCGGGGAGGCGCAGACCTGCGTCCCGGACTGCGCCGCCGAGGGTTGCACCACCGACGCGGGGCCAAGCGCGGACAAGTGCTCCCAGGCCGTGATAGTCGGCCGCGTTGACGCGGCCGACGACGGCGCTACTTTCTTGGGGGACACCGAGGACGACAGCAACGACGACGACCTCTCCATGGGGTGGTTGCCGCCGTCCAAGTGCTACGACGATGGGGAGGATCACTTCTATCGGATCTGGCTCAGGCCCGGTGAGACCATCGCAGTGGAGCTCGACGTCCAGGACAACTACTTCGACGCCATGCTCAAGCTCTACGAGGGCACCGAATGCGACGAGGACAACGTGGGGATCTTCGACGACAACGACGCGTACCTCGTGGACTGCTGGAACGATGACGGCGAGGGGGACGACGAGTCCTTCGCCTGGGTAGCGACCGGCGAGGGCTGGCATACCGTGGTCGTGGATGGTCGAGATTCGTACGACTACGACGAGTGGCCCGACGACGGGGACTACGGCGAGTACGCCATCACCATCACCCTGACCTGCACCGAGGAGAACTGCTGCTGTGATTGACCTACGTCCCGGCGCTGGCGCTCTGGCGGTCGTCCTGACCCTGATGGTCACAGGCTGTCAGAACGAGACGGCCCCACAGGACGAGACGCGGCAGGAGTCTGCAAAAGCCGAGCCTGAAGCCGATGACCCGGCGGTTCAAATCCGCAGGGTTCTGGATGCGGACACCGTGCTGTCGAAGCGATACCTCCGCGAGCAGCGGTCTTTCGACTATAGGGTCTGGTTGGAAAACCAAAGGACCTACGCGGCGGAGATGGGTGCGATTCGCCTGGAGGGTACGCCCAGGGACTTCGCGGACGCGTTCCGCAGCCACCAGGCGGCCTGGGCCGCATTTACAGGCTACCTGGCCGGACTCACCGAGGACGAGATTGTTGCCATCAGAGCCCGGGATCGCGCCGGAGAACCCTTGGCCAACGCCATCATGCAGCGAAGCAAGGAGTTGCACGGGGAGATCGCTACGACCTGGGGCGAGGTCGAGATGGTGGCCGGCACCTTCGGCGTGGGCAAAGGGCCCTCGTTGCGCGCCCCGCCCACGCCCGTGGGCTCCACCCACAAGTTGATTCGGCTCCAGGAAGAGCGCTGATCTACTAAGAGGGTGTTCCCATATGATCCTCCTACTGCGGCCAACGTCTCGACATCATTGACTTCGCCTCAGGGCACGAGCCGACCTCGACGGGCCACCAGCCCGACTTCGACCGGCTCGTAACCCTTCGACTTGCCACTAAATATCGATCCGATTGCCCTCGCTACGGAGTTAATATGGGAACACCCTCTTAGCGAGGAAATGACAGCGTAAAGGCTAGCCGATCCCAGCCGGGAGCCTGCGACCGTGGAAGGAAATGCGCGGGCGAATCCTCGCAAACGTTGCTGTTGCACAGATTTGTCTCGGCCACGGTCGCAAGATGCTCCCGGCTGGGATCGGGTACGGTCACGGCTCGTAGAACACAACACCCAGGGGTCGCCAGGCGTCGCACCATGAGAGCTACACCCAAACGGACTCAAGCGGAGCATCGGATTCGGCGTTGCGTGAGACGGCGGCCTCCATTCGTCATCGGCTGCGGAATCTGGCGGCTGAACGGCAAGAGGAGTCCGGGTTCGTCTTGACCCGCTACGCCCACTGGATACGGATCCAAGCAGAGCCTTGTATTATGCGGCCTCCAACGCTTTCCCAATGCTCGACACCTGCGCCTTCGGCTTGGTCGCGGCTCGGATTGACCGGGACCCTGCGACCGTATCCGGGAATCGCCGGAGGCGTATTCCCCACCGTATCACCAGCAACGAGATGGACGTATCCGAGACGCGAGCTTGACGAGCATGCAGCGGCCGGTGGGGACGGTTTCCCTCAGTCTGAAGGACAGACGCTGCCCTGGGTAGGGCGATCACGACAACACAAGAGTGTCCAGACAGGATTTGGATCAGGAGGCTGAAAGCCAGCCATCGCCTGAAATGACGGGCGATTCTTGGATACGGATCCAGTGGGTTCATGGGGGAGGTGGTCCCGCAGGGACCGGAGGGGGATTCCGCACCAGCAACCAATCATGCGTGTTCGGTTAGCGGGATAACTCATTGAAAAGGGCCACGGTTGCTGATCTTCTTGGTTTGACTACAACTAAGGAGATCATCCGCCATGGCCCAGGACCGTGACCACGCTGCACGAGTTTGTGAAAACCCCGTTCCGGGCGGCCGGATGAATTTTGGCATAGGACAACGGTTAAAGTCGGCCTTTGTTACTTGCTATCGCTCACTGTTGTGTTTAAATTGAGCGATAGAAGTGGAGGTTATCGCTCATGGAGTGGAATTGGCAGCAGCCTGATTGGCCACGGTTCTCGTGGCCCTCGGACCGGATGAAGAGAGCTGAGGAGCAGTTCCTCGTTGGCGGAGGCGTCATCCTTGGGACCGTCAATTGCTTGAACGATGAGAGCCGGGATTCGCTCATGGTCCAGGCCATGAGCGATGAGGTGGTGACCACCTCGGAGATCGAAGGCGAGATGCTGGACCGAGCCAGTGTGCAGTCGTCGATTCGCCGCATGTTCGGGTTGGCGACTGATGTCGGGCGCGCTTCACCTGCCGAGCAGGGCATTGTCGAGATGATGGTGAACCTGCAGCGTCAGTTCAAGGAACCGCTCGATGACGCGATGCTCTGGTCCTGGCATGATTTGTTGATGAGTGGACGTGGGGATCTGCGCGATATCGGGTGCTATCGCACGCATTCGGAGCCTATGCAGGTTGTGTCAGGGAA
>CAYOTU010000043.1:4882-13569 GCA_964406905.1 uncultured Myxococcales bacterium
GGGAAGGTCTACGAGCCAAAGGTGCATTTCGAGGCACCGCCGTCTGCTCAGGTGCCACGGGAGATGGCCGCGTTTATCGACTGGTTCCAGCGCACGGGGCCGTCGGGCTCAGAGCCGCTTCCAGCGTTGACCCGTGCTGGAACAGCACACCTCTACTTTGAGTCGATTCATCCGTTCGAAGATGGCAACGGGAGAATCGGCCGAGCTATCTCGGAGAAGGCCCTCGCACAGGGGCTCGGACGCCCAACTCTCACCGCATTTGCGGCGACGTTGCTCGTGCGGCGCCGCTCGTACTACGAAGCTTTGGCCGCGAGCAACAAGAGCAATGATATCAGCGAATGGCTAGCCTGGTTTGGCAGTATCACGCTTGAGGCGCAGCAGCGCACTCGGGCACAGATTGAGTTTCTCATCGACAAGACGAAGCTCCTTGATCGCCTGCGTGGAGAGCTTAACAAGCGCCAAACGACTGCGCTGCTACGTGTCTTGCGAGAGGGGCCAGAGGGGTTCAAGGGCGGCTTGAGTGCTGGGAACTACGTGAGCATCACCAGGATATCCCCTGCCACGGCGAGACGTGATCTAAATGACCTCGTGGATAAGGGGGCGCTCCATCGCACCGGCGAGCGGCGCTACGCCAGGTATCACCTGACCATCCCGCTTCATCCGGTCGATCGCATCACTATCGACGGGGGTGGAGACGTGGTTGTAGCGAGATGATGACTGACAGGATCCTTCCAAGAGGCATAACCCAGAGGACGCGGTATGCGCAAGAGAGGGCCGAAATCGGGGCCGAAGCCCCTCCCACATTAGAATCGGGGCTGGAAAGCCCCTCCCACAGAAATCTGCTTAATGCTCCAGGACTATCTTGATCGCGTTGGACCTGCCCTTGTCGAGGAACGCGCGGACAGCGTCCTTCCAGCGGGCCATGGGGAAGCGGTGGGTGAGGATGAGTTCGGGTGGGATCGTGCCCGCGGCCAGGAGGTCTGCTGCGTGGTCGAAGCTGGTGCGTCCGTCGGCCTCGGTGGCGTGGCTGTTGACCCCGATCACGGTGATTTCCTGGTGCCAGATGGGGCTGTAGTCAACCTTTCCCGGCTCCATGTTCACGCCCACGAGGACCAGGCGGCCGCCGCCGCGCACCCAGCGCAACCCGTCCTGGAATGTGCGGTCGTTGCCCACGGTGTCGAAGACCGTGTCAAAGCCCCCGAGAAGGATCTCATTGCCAAGGTGGCCCTTGACGTGTCGGGCTCCGGTCTCCGCGGCGACGCGGCGATAGAGGTCCCCGCTGTCGTCCAGGACCCGAGCCCCGAGGGCTTCTGCCGCATCAGCCTGGAAGCGGTGGCGGGCCAGGCAGCGCACCTCAGCGCCGGGAGCCAGGTGGCGCAACGCTGCCACGGTGAGGAGCCCGATGGTGCCCGCACCGATCACCAGGACCGCTTCCCCGGCCGCAGGGAGGGCCCGGAAGGCTGCATGCACAGCGACCGCTACGGGCTCCAGCAGAAGGGCCTGGTCGTCGCTCAGGTTGTCCGGGATCTTGAACGGCTGCGTCCTGTGTAGAACGGCCTTGGTGGAGAATCCTCCACCGGTGTCCCTGGGGAACGGCCGGACGCCGAGGTTTTCACAGCGCATGTAAGCGCCGGCCGCGCACTGCGGGCATGGGGGGTCGATCTCCATCTGCGCGCAGGAAGGCCAGTCGATACGCACAGCGACCCGATCTCCCGGCGCGAAGCCGTCCACCTCGGCCCCGATCTCCTCGACCACGGCGAGGACTTCGTGTCCCAGGTAGACCCGGGGTAGACCCGGGAGGGCCGCTGGGAAGCTGCGAGGATCCAGATCCAGAGTCAAGAGATGAATGTCGGTGCCGCAGAGGCCGCAGGCCCGATTCCGGATCTTGAGCCACCGTGGCCCCGGGAGGGCCGGCTCGGGCACCGAAGTATAGCGCACTGGCGAGAGGGGCCCCATCGCGGCCATGCGAGAGACCATCTTCGCAGCCTTGCCAGCAGCGAAGCGCTCGATGCGGTTCTCCACGAACAGCGCCTTCATATCGGCTCTCCGTCCAGCGCACCCAAGGCAGCGTCCACCGCGACCAGGATCCCGTCGGCCTCGTCGTCCGAGAGAAGAAGGCTCGGTGCGAGGAGCACTGCCCGCTTCATCACCCGCTCCGGTCTGACCAGGAGACCCGCGTCCGCGGCAGCCCGGCAAAAAGCCACGGCCCGGAACTCGTCGTCGAGTTCTAGGGAGAGGAGGAGGCCACGCCCGGCCACGGAGCGCAGCGCGCCGGGGCGACGAGAGCGGATTATCTCCAGGCCCTCCCGAAGTCGGGCCCCGGTTCGTGCCGCCTTTGTCCAGGGGCGCTCCCGCTCGTAGGTTTCAAGCGCGGCTGTTGCGACCCGGCAGCCCAGGTCCGAGCCGCCAAAGGTCGAGAGGTGGATCAGGGGGTGGGCTTCGAGGAACTTGTTCACGTCCCGCCGCAGGAGGGTGGCAGCAATTGGAAAGACCCCCGCGCCCAGGGCTTCACCGAGGACGAGAATGTCGGGGACTACACCGGCCCGCTCGCAGGCCAGACGCTTCCCGGTCCGGCCCAGGCCTGTCCATGTCTCGTCCAGGACAAGGAGCGCACCGCTGGCGTCGCACGCGTCCCTGAGCCCCTGGAGATAGCGGGGCTCGGCCTCCCGGCCGTGACGCTCAGTTTGCACGGGCTCCAGCACGAACGCTGCCGCGCCCAGAGCCAGCTCCCTCCGGGCAGCGTCCAGGTCCCCGAATGGAACTTGCCTGGCCTGGGGAATAAGGGGACCGAACGCGTCCCGGTCAGACCGATCCGACAGGCTCAGTGCGAAGCCGGTCTCCCCGTACCAGCCGCCGTCAGGGCTCACCAGGGTGGCGCGTCCCGTGCGGCCCCGGGCGATCTTCAGGGCAGCGTCCATGGCCTCGCCACGCATCACCGAAAAAACCACAGCGTCCAGGTCCCCGGGAGCCCACGCGGCCAGGTCCGCGGCCAGGTCTCCCTTCTCCCGGGAGATCATGGGGAAGTTCCCCTGGTCGGTCTCGTCCAGGGCTTTGGCCAGCGCGGCCGCCACTGCCTCTGGCCGCCGACCGAGGTTGCAGACCCCCTCTCCGCAGAGGCCGTCGAGGATTCGGCGTCCGTCCTCCGTGTAAATCCACGCTCCTCGGCCCCCCGCAGCGGCGAAGCCCGGCTCGAAACCGAAGCCGTTCATGGTCGCCTCCTGGTGACGCGCCTGAACGTGTCTTCCACGCGGCGAAGCCCTCCGAAGAGTCGGGTCTGGACGCGTTCGTTGTTGAGAAGGCGCAGGAGGACCGGGATACGGGCAGCGGGCAGGGCCAGGGGCAGGATCCGCCTCATGTCTTCAACCGCTCCCCGGATTGCGTCCGCCAACTTCGCTACCTCCTCCGCTGTCGCGGTGAGGGGGATCATGAAACGCATCACCTGGGGCGCGTTGCCCGAGTACGCGGCGAAGACGCCACGCCTGGCCAGCGCGTCGGACATGAGGGGCCCCAGGAACTCATGGATGTACTCGATGCCGAGCATGAGGCCCAACCCGCGGACCTCCTTGACGATCCGCGGGTTGTTCAGTCTGATCTTGTCCAGCGCGCTCCGTAGCTCAGCGCCCCGAACAGCCGCGTTCTCCCAAAGGCGGCGTTCGACGATCTCGTCGATCACCGCGAGGGAGGTCAAGCAGGCCAGCTCGCTCCCGCCCGTGGTGTGATGGAAATCCGGATGATCCCGGGTCCAGGAGGCCAGGGGTTCCACGTCCCGCCACAGGAGCGCGGCGTTCGGGTAGACACCGCCGCCGATGGACTTGGCCAGGGTCATGATATCAGGCACCACGCCGGAGTGTTCGCACGCGAAAAGCTTGCCGGTGCGGCCGAAGCCCGTCTGGATCTCGTCGAGGATCAGGAGCGCTCCGGTGGAGTCACAGAGGTCGCGCAGACCCCGAAGGTAGGAGTCGGAACCTACAAAGATCCCCGCCTCGCCCTGCACTGGCTCGATGAGGATCGCTGCGGTGTTCTCCGAGACCTGGCGACGGGCCGCTTCGAGGTCACCGAAGGGCACGAAGCGCACCCCGGGCATCAGGGGTTCGCAGTAGTCCCGGTAGTGGGGCTTTCCATTGACGGAGAGCGCAAACCCCGTGTGCCCATGATAGGCCTTGACCGTGGAGAGGATCTCGATACGCCCTGTAGCGCCGCGGGCCAGCTTTATCGCCGCGTCCACAGCATCGCCGCCCCCCGCACAGAGGAGGACCCGGTCCAGGTCCCCAGGTGCGATCTCGGCCAGTCGCTTGCGCAGCGCCCGGCGAGGAGCGCTGTCCAGACCCGGCGTTCCTGTGTCCCAGGTCTCCAAGGCTTCCCGCAGCGCGGCCCGCACCCTCGGATTGCCCCGGCCCACGTTGAAGCAGCCAGCGGAAGAGAACGCATCGATCATGGGCCGGCCCGAGAAGCCGTCCACAAATCCGATGCCCCGCCGCTCAGTCTCGAGGACATCGAGGTGGCCGGCTCGCAGGTAGGCCACCTGACCGCGGCTCAAGTGGCAGGCGAACCGCTCCACCACTGCACGTTTATCGCTCTTCGGTATTCCCCCCACAGCCCCTCCTCGACAGGGTTCCCAGCTTATCTGAGGTGCTGCGGGTGTTGCAAGCGGCATCACCATGGATAGGGTATAGGAAGCGAGGTGACCATGGACCCACTCCTGACCCGTTCGGCTGTCGAGATTGCCCGTATGATCCGTCACCGCGAGCTCAGCGCTGCCGAGGTGGTGGACGCGACCATCGTACGAATCGAGGAAGTCAATCCCGCGCTGAACGCCATGGTCGCTGACCGCTTTGACGCTGCCCGACAGGAGGCGGAAGACGCGGACCGCCAGGTCGCTGCGGGGGGACGGCTTCCGCCTTTTCTTGGGGTACCCTGCACGATCAAGGAGGCCTTCGCACTGGAGGGCATGCCCCACACGTCGGGTCTTGTCTCCCGGAAAGGGGTAACGGCCACCAAGGACGCGGTCGCCGTGCGCCGCCTGCGCGCAGCGGGCGCTATTCCCCTGGGGGTCACGAACGTCTCCGAACTCTGCATGTGGATGGAGAGCTACAACCGGGTCTACGGGCTCACCCGAAATCCCTACGACCAGGGCCGCACCGTCGGGGGATCGTCGGGAGGGGAGGGGGCCATCATCGGTGCGGGGGCCGTGCCCTTCGGCCTCGGGGCGGACGTGGGCGGCTCTATCCGGATGCCAGCGTTCTTCTGCGGGATCTTCGGGCACAAGCCCACGGGCGGCCTGGTGCCCAGCCGGGGTCAGTTTCCCGACGCGTCAAATGAGGCCGCACGATATCTCACCACGGGGCCCATGTGCCGACGGGCCGAGGATCTGATGCCCCTGCTGCGAATTATGGCGGGGTCGGCCCCGGAGGACCAGCGCTGCATTCCCTGGCGCCTGGGCGACTCCGACCGGGTGTCCCCCCGGGACCTGCGGGTCTTCGTGGTCCCGGACAATGGCTGGCTGCCCGTCGCTCCCTCGCTCCGGGATGCGCAGCAACGAGCAGCGGATGCTCTGGCGACGCGGGGCGCCCGAGTGGAAGAACGTCGCATCGAGGGCTTCAAGGACTCCCTCTTGATCTGGTCATCGATGCTTCACCTCGCGGGGGGCCCCAGCTTCAAATCCCTCATGGGCGGAGGACCCGAGGTGAACGCACCCGCTGAGCTGCTTCGCTGGTTAGGAGGACGAAGCCCTCACACCCTCCCGGCCATCGGCCTTGGCCTGCTGGAGAGCCTCGAAGGCCTGGCTCCGGGCAGGAGCGCCCACTGGATGCGGCGAGGCTTGGCCTTTAAGCAGGAGCTGGCGACCCTCCTGGGGAACGATGGTATCCTCCTCTACCCTCCCTACACCAAGCCGGCTCCCCGGCATCACACGCCCATGTTGTTCCCCGTTCAGTGGGTCTACACCGCCATCTTCAACGCGATGGAACTCCCCGTCACCCAGGTCCCTCTGGGCCTGGACGGTCAAGGCCTCCCCCTCGGCGTCCAGGTGGTGGCCTCCCATGGCCGCGACCATCTCTCCATCGCGGTCGCACGTTGGCTGGAGGAGGACCTCGGCGGCTGGGTTCCGCCGCCCCGAACTGCATAGGAGAGGACCGACATGGGACACCCTTGGAAAAGCTGGTGCCTGGCGATCCTGCTGACGGCAAGCTGCGCAGGGCCGGGAGACGGGGGGACGACAGAGGACGCGGCCCCCGAGGCGGTGGACACGGCTGCGCCTCCGCCACCGTTCCGGGTAGAGGGCCCCGACTGGTACCGAGACGCTGTATTCTACCACATATGGGTGAGGTCCTTCCGGGACACGGACGGGGACGGCATCGGCGATCTGGCCGGGGTCGTGGAGAAGCTGGATCACCTCGAAAATCTCGGGGTGGATGCTATCTGGATGTCGCCGGTGTATCCGAGCCCATGGTTCGATTCGGGCTACGACGTAGCCGACTACACGGACATAGCGCCGGAGTACGGCACCCTGGCGGACTGGGATCGCCTTCTCGAAGAGGCTCATTCCCGGGGGATCCGGGTCCTGGGAGATCTCGTGCTCAACCACACCTCCATCGATCACCCCTGGTTCCAGGCCTCCCGCTCGGATCCGTCAGACCCGAAGCGGGACTGGTACGTCTGGGCCGATGCTCCCGCGTTCGACTGCCCCCCCATCGACGTAGCGGTCTTCGGCGAGGACCCCTGGGCCCTGGATTCCACGACGGGCGCGTACTACTTCCACCGCTTCTACCCGGAGCAACCCGACCTCAACTACCGTAATCCAGCGGTGGCCGGGGCCATGCTGGACGTGGCGCGGTTCTGGCTTGATCGCGGGATCGACGGCTTCCGCGTTGATGCGATCACCACCCTCATCGAGGATCTCCCGGGCACGCCAGAGGAGGAGTTTCGATGTGACGACCATCCCGAGACCCATGAGTACCTGAAGAGCCTGCGCGGGGTGATGGACGAGTACCCGGACCGGGCCATGCTCGCTGAGGCCTGGGCCGACCCCGAAGCGACCGCTGCCTACTTCGGAGACGGGACCGACGAGTTCCACATGAGCTTCAGCCTCTCCCTGTCCATGGCAATGCAGGCCGCCTTCCTTTTCGACAGCCCGGTGGCCCTGGCCGACGCGTACGCGCAGGCGAACGGGCCTTTACCCCAGGGCGCCCAATGGGGCATCTTCCTGTCCAACCACGACCAGCCCAGGATTGTGACGACAGTTGGGGACGATCCCCGGCGCGCAGCCGTGGCCGCTGTCCTCCTGCTGACCCTGCCCGGGACCCCCTTCGTCTACTACGGGGACGAGGTGGGGCTTACCGATGGCGCTGGAGTGGTGGTGGACAAAAGGGACCGCTCCCGGACCCCGATGCCCTGGAACGACGGCCCCGGACTGGGCTTCACCGATGGGACCCCCTGGTTGGCCCCTGCACCAGGCTGGGAGACGGCCAACGTGGCATCGCAGGAGGAAGACCCAGCGTCCCTCCTGGCCCTCTACCGTGGTCTGATCTCGCTTCGCCGGGAGGTCGGGGTTTTCGGAACCGGGGACTTCGCAGTCCTGGACCGCCCGGATCTGGGCACGCGGCTCCTGGTCTGGCGGCGAGGCACCGCGGCCCAAGGCGCTGTGGTGCTTGTGCATCTCGGCGACGAAGCGCTGGCCGAGGATCTCGACCTCTCTCCCCTGCTCGATGGCGCTGCCGCAACAGCGGTCCTGGCGTCTTTTCCCGTTCCTGATCCGGACCCAGACGGAGTCCTCCCCGGCCCTCTGCCTGCGCTGGCCTTCGCCATCTGGACCTGGTGATCCTGAAGACCGGTATGCAGGCAGCCAGCCGACGATGAGGCCCTACGCCGAGCGACGCTTTGTCGAGAGGAAACGCACCAGCGATAGCGGGCGAGGGATGATGAGAGGAATCGAGAGGCGATACGCGCGGTAGTCATCGCCAGAGCTTTTCACAGAGTCGCTCTTACCAGAAACGGGGTCCACTTCATTCTCCTTATGGCGGCCCCGACCGGGATGGCATGCCACTCGGTTCATTCCGGCGCAAACTATCCGACTGCGCTGGCCCTTATCCGAACGATCCTGGTGCAGGAGGCCGAAACGCTGGTCCAACGTGGCGTGGCGAGTTTCTTCTTCCTCGATTCGATCTTCTACGCACCCTTTCCGTCGAGCCTCTCTGCCCTCTGGTTCCATCCGGTTTACCGCGCTGTGCATGGCATCTCTCGCGGCTGAACTGCGTACAAGCTGTGGCGGAACGGATAGCGCATCTGGACGGCATTTTTTTTCTTTACAAAGGAAGGATCCCTCCTAGAATGCCGCTCAACAGGGAACGCCCCGCAGGCAGCACCCCCCCCCCGCAGCCAGCGGGGCGCTCCCCGGTGCCAACGTAGCTCAGCTCGGTAGAGCAGCTGATTCGTAATCAGCAGGTCAGGAGTTCGAATCTCCTCGTTGGCTCCAATCATTTCAGCAGGTTACAGCGCTCAGGCAAGCAGCCATTTCGGGGCGGCCTCACCAGGGCCTCACCTTGGACGAAAGTCGCAGGCCCGGGGCTCGGTCGTCGGCGCGGCCACTGAATCGTCACGGGATCGTGTTTACTCGGGATCCGAAGAGAGACGGGGGGGGAGCGTTACCCAATGGCCACCCCCACCAACCCCAAACCCCATGCCCCAATAAC
>CAYOTU010000044.1:0-13524 GCA_964406905.1 uncultured Myxococcales bacterium
CGGGGCTGGAGCCCAGGGACGGGTACTAGGTGGGGCCCCTGCCCGCGGGACTGGCCCGGTCCCGGGCCAGTCCCTCGTTCAGGTCCCCCACATAGTACCAGTCCATGGTCTCCAGCCCGGCCTGCGCGGTGACCTCGACGAAGCCGCCGGTCCCGTCTCCGAGGTAGAGGCGGTCGTTCATGGGGGACTGCGCGCCCGCTACCATGCTCTGGGTGACCCAGATGTCCACGTTTCCGTCCCTGTCCACGTCCACGAAGGAGGCCCCCGCGGGCACCTGTGGTGCGTCCGGGGATCGCAGTTCGCTGTCGGCTGGGCCCAGGACAAAGGTCCCGTCCCCCTGGTTGATCATCAGCTCGCTGGTCTCATGTCCAGCGATCGGCTCGTTAACGGTCGCGCCGAAGAACACGTCGATATCCCCGTCGTTGTCCACGTCCGCGGCCGCGGTGACCTCGCCGGGTCGGGCGCTTTCGGGATCGCCCGGGAGCCGCAGGGTCAGGATGCCCGAGTCCTTTGTCACGTCGATGAACGCGCCGGTCCCGTCGTTGCGCAGGAGCCACTTCCGTCGCGTCCCCTCGGGATCAAACGTGTCCTCCCCGCCGCCGTTGCGGACCAGAAGATCCGGCGAGCCGTCCCCGTCATAGTCCACCACGCTGACCCGGTAGCCCTCTGCGCCGCCCGCACCAGCGGTGGCCGCACCAGTGATCTCCTCGAAAACCGGGATCCCCAGCTCCCAAAGCGTGCCCGTTGTACAGATCGGTGGCGGGAAAAGGGCGACGTCATCGCCCACGTCAGCGTCCGGGACATCATCGCCGGTGCGATCGGTCACGCCATCAACGGGCACGAGGCTGTCCTCCACTACATCCGCGGCCACCTCAGCGAGCGTGTCCAGGCCCCCGGGTCCGATATCCCCCTCGGCCCCATCCGAGCCTACGCAGGAGGTCAAGGCCGCGATTGCCACAAGCATCACCAGATCGATACAGGCCCTCATTTGTACACCACCGGGTTGACGTTCAGTCCGTCTGCAAACTCCAGGGCCTCTGCGTCCGTGGCGCTCTCGAGGTAGTAGAAACGCCAGACGTAGGGCCCCTTGGTGTAGATCGCCTTGTTGCGGAAGCGGATCACTGGCTCGTCCTGGGGGAGCAGCGCAGAGAGGTGAACAGTCTGCTTGTCCTTCACTATCCAGGTATCTCCGCCGAGCCCGACGAGGCCGTTGGCCAGCGCGCAGCCGATGTCCCCGGTGCCGTCGGTGTGGAGGGGGAGGATGTCGATGCGCCGGATGACACCCTCGTCCTCACGAGCGACTGGTGCGTAGATTAATGTGTCCTCGCTGCGCGGGAAGTCCACCCAGACGCTCCACTCGACCCCTCCCGGGGCCTCGATGCCGATGTCCACGTATGTCGCGCCGATGTTCGGGTCCTCGAACCACTTTACGGTGGACTCCCAGCCGAAGCCATCCACCACTACCTCGATAGGCGCGTCGATGGAAACCGGCGGATCCGGTGCCTCGAACAGGAGGTCCTCGTAGACGGTGCCCTCGGCCGGGTCCACCAGCAGCACAAATACGTCGAGGGCCTCCTTGATATCGTCCCAGAGGGCCTCGCCCAGCGCGATCGCCTCCCCGCCGTGGTCGAGGGAGTAGTTGATCTCCCCCAGCCAGGGATTCCAGCCGGTGCCGTCGCTGACCTGACCCAGGAGTTGTGCCCGCCAGACATCCTCCAGCGCTGCCTCCCAGGCCGCGGACTGGTCAGGATCCCCGAGCTTGTCGGACGCATAGGGCAACAGGGTCTCGAGCCCTGCGAGGAGCTGGTTGCCCCTGCTGAGTTGGGTCAGAATCTCGTTGTCCCGCTCGTTCACAGCCCAGAGTCCGGTGCCTCCCATCCAGGTGAATGTGTTATGCGAATCCCCGGGCTGCCATGTGCCGTCGATGATCATCGGCATTGGCTCGGGCTCAACGCCGAGCTCTTCCAGGTGGTCCAGGTAGTCGCCGATGGTGGTGACGTGGAAGCCCTGGGCCTCGAGGTCGGTCAGCTCCTCGATGAGCTTGTCAGCGCTGGCCTGGTTGAACGCAAAATACTCGCCGAAGTAGGGGTCGAGGTCCCCGGTCAGCTCCTTCTCACCGTCGTCGAAGAAATGCCAGACGACCTGGATCTCGTCCTCGCCCTCCCCGGTGGTTATACCCTTCCCGCCGACGATCACGGGCATCCCCTCGTGCTCATAGAGGAGGGGCGGCTCACCGTCACCGTAGTGGTACCTGTAGAGATTCTTCGGCAGCACCGCTGTACGGCCGTCCTCCGCGAGGATCCGGATCATGCCCTCCGCGAACTGGCCTTCCTGGGTGAAGACCGCCTTGCCCACTGGGATACATACGTTTGCCAGGGACAGCATCGTCAGGCGGTGGGATGCGCGTATGCTGCGCAGGTCGTGCGCTATCCAGAGCTGGTCGGACCAGTGGAAGCTCTGGACCTGGATCTGGCCCCGCTCCACCAGGGTCCGCAACTTCTCGATGACATCGGGGTGACGTAAACGCATCACGTCGATCATGTAGCCCTGCATCTCAACGTCCACGCCCCAGGTGGGGTGGAGCAAGAGGATGTCAAGGAGGGGATCGAAGCTCTCCTCGACGATGCGGTCCTCCAACTCGTCGTTGCTGAAATCGATCTCCGGTCGCCCTGACATGCCCTCGGTGCCGCCCGCGACGTACTGGATGTTGAAGTGGTAGACCGAGAGCGCGAACTTCCGCGGCGCTACGTCGGGTTCTGGCATGTCGCCCTGCTCGATCCACTGGCAGCCGAGGCCGGCGACATCTGCCCGGCTGTCGGGCTGCGCAGCGTCCTCTGCGACCTCAGCGGTCACCTCGACCGGCATCACCACCTCGGAGACCGTGTCTCCTTCGGCCTGGTCCGGGGCCTCTTCGCCCCGACCCGTGTCGTCCAGGCACCCCGAAACGATGAAACCCGGGATCAGCAGAATCAGAAAGCTCGTCATCGCGCTGAAGCGCCTCATGATGCCACCTCTTTTTCGGTCACTCCACATCATCATACGGACAGGTGGCCCAATGCCAACGTCCGCCGCGTCGTTCCCACCATGAGAAGCCCCCGGGTACGGGGTACGGGGCCGAGCCCAGCGCGTCGACAGCTGGGGTTGCGCCCTTCGGGGTCACCCAACGTTGGCGCCCAGCGTTTCGGGCTCTGTACACGGGCCCCAGGTCATCTAACTCGTGGGGCTGTTCCGCAAGCGCAGCGTCAAAAAACCCCGGGGAAGGGCCGAAGTACCAGCCCTGGCCCTCCGATGTCTGGACCAGAATTCGCGGGCGATCCCCCAGACGGGACCCTGATAACACCATCAGCACGATCCCCGGGAGGACCTCGGTCCGACCATCCGCACCGTGGAGGGTCCAGCCGTTCACATCACGGGTAACGAACCAGACGACGCGCCCGTCCGGCCCGACGGTCATGAACTCCGGCGGCATGGC
The DNA here is from genome assembly GCA_964406905.1 of uncultured Myxococcales bacterium. GTDB lineage: Bacteria > Myxococcota_A > UBA9042 > CAIXZC01 > CAIXZC01 > CAZNWW01. The sequence goes on from CAYOTU010000044.1 coordinate 3,473, forward strand.
CTCCACTCGGTTAATGGTCCCATCCGCTACCACCAGTGACGGCCCCTCCGGGTCCCTACAGAGAAGGACGGGTGACGCAGGAGCACCTGTCCAACCGACCAACTCCTTGCAGCACAGCGTCTCCTCGATCAGCGTCGTCCGCAGACACTCCCAGCCAGCGCTCCTTTGCCTGATCCAGGGGAGCGCGGCCTGCCCGGTCCCCACAAAACCCAGGCCGGTGACTCTTTCCACGGCCCGCAAGACTTCGCCGTCCAGGACTACGGCCTCGGCCCCCGTGTCGCGAAACCAGACGCCTACCAGGACCCGGCTGCCATCCTCCGATATGACGAAGCTGGTCAACGCGTCACCCCGGGCCTCAAGGCGGTCCTCCACCAGGAGTCCCTGGCCTCCTTCCTGAGGGGTAACCTGGGCGATCACCCGACCGTCGGGGAGGAACCCCTCTGCCCAGACCTGCCTGAAGTGAGGCCCTGCCGGGTCAGTCCCGACGCGCACCCCTTCTTTGTCCAGGATAATCGGGATCGGGTCTCCCGCGGGCGGGCGCAGGAAGCGCACCAACACCGGCGCCTCATCGATCAATCTCTCATCGGCCAGCAGGATCCCCCTATCCTCCAAGAACCAGAGTGCGGCCAGGGCCCCGTCGGCCAGGTGGCAGAGCGCGGCCAGACGCCCCAGCCTGCCTGTGAGGCGCCCGTCAATCTGAATCCTGTCGCCTTCCCTGTCTGAAACCAGCAGCGCGTAGTGCAAACCGTCCGGAGAAAAGGACGCCCAGTCAATCCGACGCCAGGGGCCCGTGGTGACGAGTCCGTCGGAGAGGAACAGATCAGCGCCCTCGCGCTCCCGCCAGGCCACAAGAATGCGGCCGGTCCTCGGCGCCATGGCGATCATCTCGATGCGGTGACCGCAGGCCATCTCCTGCGTCCCAACGACAAAACACTCCTCCCGTCCTCTCCGTCCGACAAAGGCCGGGACCCGTCCTGCGATCAGGTAGAACCGCCTGACGACGGTGGCGTGGGCACTCGGATCCGCCTCGGCCCTTACTATGCGTGACGTGGACAGGACTCGGCGCTCCTGGTCCGGAGGCTGGCTCGGCCGCCGGGTGAGGCGCACCCACTGCGCGGGATCCTTTGGATCTCGGGCAGCGAAGGACACCTGCGCGCCGCCGCGGTCCATCCAATTCCAGTGGCGGGGATCCCCGGTGCGCGCCAACGCGGCAAGGTCCGGCGTGCGGATCTCGTCCCATGAGTCCCCGGCAATGCCGTCCAAGACCACTCGCTCCCGCCCGCGGTCTCGTATCCAGTAGGCCAGCTTTCCGCTGCGGGTCCACTGAAGATCACCGATCTCCTCGGCGATCGCCAGGCGCTGTCGGTTCAAGTGCAGCTCCTGGCCCCCGGATCCATTGATGACCCAGGCCAAGCCGCTACCGGAATCCGGCGCCGTCTCCCCGGGGCGCCCCGCCGTTGCGTCGAAGGCCGGTCCGTCTAAAACAGGTAGGTCCTCCGCGCTGACCGGAGCCGCTGCCAGGAGGAGAAGAAGGGTCATGGCTGCGCAGGTTGGGTGCATGTCTCTCCCAGAGTTATCTCAGGACATGGTCAGGACCCGTGCCGGATCGAGGCTGGCCGCACGGTTGGCGGGGAAAAAAGCCCCCAGGATGGAGAAGAACAACGCCACCACCACGGAGAGGCCGACCCAGAGGGGCTCGAAGTGAAAGAAGGTTTCGGGCTTCAGCGGGAAGTCCCCGACGTAGCGTGCCACCAGGAGATCCACGCCGCGGCTGGTCCCCCATGCAATCAGGTTCCCCGCAATTCCACCGAGGACCCCGATAAAAAGGGACTCCCCCAGGAATAGCAGACGCACGTCCATGCGGGTCGCACCCACGGACCGCAGCACCCCGATCTCCCGCTTCCGCTCGTAGATAACCATGAGGAATACGTGGGTGATGTTGATCGCAGCGATGCTCAGAATCACCGAGGCCATGATGAAGAAAATAGCCAGCGCCACCACGAGGATCGTCCGGAACTTCTCGGCCTCAGAGGAGCGGCGTGAAAGCTGGACGTTGTGGGCTTCCAGGTAATCCAGGGCCTCGGGGAGCTTCTCGCGCTCGACGAGTTGGAGGATCACGCTGTCATATTCGCGGGTGGCCTCACGCCCCTTGTAGCGGGAGTTCGCCCGGCGAACGTACTCCATGGGCATGGTAACGCCGTGTTCGAGGGCCTTGCTGGAGAAGCCGACCATGAGCATCCGCTTCTGCACCGGAGTCTTGTCCTTGAGGGGATCCTTGTAGAATGAGTGGCCGAAGAGGACCTCGCCGTCGTAGCCCATGAACGCGTCCATGGTGCCCAACTCAGTGCGGTCGAAGGTGCTCTTCATCACCAGGTTGAAAATCTCCAGGACGATGGGATTGATGACAACAGGGATCGGCACCTCACAGCGGCCGTCGCCCCGGCGATCCCGCCAATACTTGTTGGGGAAACGATAGTCATACACCGAACAGTAGGTCCGCGATGGGCAACTCGCCGGGGGACATGACTCGTTCTCATCACGAACGCTGCCGTCCTCGCAGAGCCCGGGAAGGATCCCCCGCCGCAGGTCGGGGTTGGCCCGGAGATCCGCCTCTGTCCGCTCCTGGCGGCAACGTAGGTAGTCGCAGCTTCCGGCCGCGGCGCATGCGCCTTGGATGCAGCGTCCGGAGACACAGTCCTCGTTCTTCTCGCAGGTGGTGGCAGGGACGCACTCCTGCCACGCGGGGCAGTCCCCGGGGCCGTCGCAGGGAAGCGCACATACTCCGACCACGCAACGTCCGCTCTCGCATTTGGTGCCGCCGCAGTCAGCATCGCGGGCGCACTCCATCTGTCGGCATTCCCTGCCCTCGGGACAAACGCGCTCGTCGTCGCCACAGGCCCGCCAGCATTGGCCCAGGATGCACGCGTAGCCGCTCGCACAGACCTTCGCGTCCCGGCATGGGATGAACTCGCCGTAGTCCCGGAAGTAGCGCCAATACTCCCGGGCGCGGCACTCTTTGTCCGCGCACTCCTCACCTGGAGAACAATCGTCGTCTTCGTAGCAACGACGCTTCCGTCCGTAGCGCTCCTTCAGCGTCTGTCGCCGCAGCTCCTCTCTGGTTCCGGCCTGAACCCGGGCGAGGTCCGCGCGAAGGAGCCCGTCGTCCAGTCCGTCGAAATACGCCTCGAAGGTCATACCCCGCTCGCCAAAGAGCTGCCCTCCGAGCCGGTAAACCGCCTGGAACTTGGAGCGCAGCTTCGGATACACATTGCCCACCCCGGGGACCGCGGTGAAGTCCCCCATATGGTCCTCATCGAAGCGCATACGCTCGACCCGGCTCTTGGCCCCCGCGATGCTCACCGAGGAGGCCTCCACCTCCACCAGGTCCACCGGATACATACGATTGAGGACCTCCTCACGGACGCCGATGGTGAGTGCGGTGAAGAAGGAGAAGACCGTGACGCCAACGACGATTCCCACGCTGGAGAACACCAGGTTCTTCCGATTGCGGTGGACGTTCTTGAGCACGATGGCGACGAGCTTCCCCGGACTCATGTCTCGCCCTCCGGCACGACCAGACCGTCTCGGACTCGCACTATGCGCTGGGTCTGCGCGGCCAACGCGTCGTCATGGGTCACCAGAATCACCGTCAGGGAATGGGACTGATTCAGTTCAAGGAAGAGGTCCATCACCAGTCGGCCGCTCTCCGAGTCAAGATTCCCCGTGGGCTCGTCGGCCAGAAGAAGCCGGGGGTTCCCGAAGAGGGCCCGCGCGATCGCCACCCGCTGCTTCTCACCGCCGGAGAGGCGATTAGGCTTGGCCTCGGCCTTATGCGCGATGCCCACCTGTGCCATGGTCTCGTCGGATCGTGCGCGGGTCTGTTTTCGGCTCATACCCGCCCGGAACCAGGCGGGGAACTCCACGTTCTCCCGGCATGTGAGGTGGGGGAGAAGATTGAATGCCTGGAAGACGAAGCCAAGGGTCCGGTTGCGGAACCGTGACATGGCTCGGTCCGACATGCGATGGATGTCTTCACCGTCCACCACCGCCCGGCCGGTGAAGTCCCGATCCAGACCGCCTATGAGATTGAGGAGGGTCGTCTTGCCCGAGCCGCTCGCACCGACGAGGGACACGAACTGCCCCGCTGGGATCTTCAGGTCCACGCCACGCAGGACCGTATTGGCGGCCTCGACGCGGTCGTAGACCTTTCGGATGTCCTCCAGCCTGATCATCAGCGAAGTAGAACCTCCCCCTCGTAGTGGAGGGATCCCGCTGTCCGAAACCGGACCCCCTGGATCTCCAGGAAGCTGTTCACCATACGCAGGTAGAAGGGCGGCACACCCTTGGCGCGCATGTCCCGGACGAGGCGCTTGAGCTTGAGGGTCACCTGCACGGCACCCTCGGACTTTTGGACGAAAAGAGCCTCGGCCAGACTCGGCGCTGTGCCGGACCAGACCCGCGCCACGCGCTCGGTCTCTCCCTTCCCGGACACGGCCATGAGCCGGTCCGTATCCGCGATCACCCCGAGACAGAGGCTCCGATCATTCCTGGCTTTGCAAAACTCCACAGCTCTAGGTGAAGCCTTCGAGACTGAACGCGCGTTCCATCCTCCCTCTATCGGGCCGTCCTCCTCGGGGAACCAATCGAGGATCACAGCGGGCGGCGGCCCTCTGACCGCCAGCCCCAGGTGGATTGCCCCAACTGCCTTGAGAACGCTGTCCGGCGCGATAACCTCCTTGACCGGGGCCCGGGGATCCATGCCCAGGAGGACCACTGTTATCTCCGGCCCCATACCTTGAAAGGCCTGTAAGAGGGCCGGGACCTTCTTCTCATCAATGATCTCACCAGCGAGAAGCCCCAAGAGATAGAGCCCCTTCCCTCCCGCCAATTCCCCGAGGGACCACTCTGAGAAATCTCGGATCTGCACTGTAAGCACAGTGTCTTCAGGGACCGCTTCCTTCCAGTCATAGAGATCGCCTTTATAACGCTCCCCACCATCTCCGGTCTCTTCAACCGGCACCACATCGAGGTCCCAGACGATGCCATCCAGGCTGACCTTGATGGTCAGGCGAGCGCTGGCGATTCCGGCCTTGACTGCATGAAGCCAGTGGCCAAAGCCGGCCAGTGAAACAGGCCAGCCAGCGACGTCCGGCTGGGTCGGTATACCCCCGCGATTCCACCATTCCAGGAGGAACCGCCCTTCAGGAACCTCGACCCCGGGCGCGTCTTCCGGGAGGTGGTTCAACGCAACTCGTGCTACCGCAGCGTCCGCGCCGCCGTCCGGCGCATAACCCAGCAGGAGCAACCCCTCCACACGCAGAAGCGCGAAGACGCATAGATCACCATCATTATATAAGCGCGTGAGGCGTCCCTGGTCCGCCAAGTGGATCTCTACCCGGTATCCGGAGGTCTCACCAACCCGGCGCAGGATGTCCTCAATGGGAGCGCCGCGCCTGGCTGGCAAGAGCAGGCAGATGCCCTCCGAGAGGCCGAGACCCACCAAGGGCAAATCCGGGTCCAGGCCCAGGTTCTCAACGAGATCCTCATCCCCGAGGTCGATCTCATAGCTGGCCCGCACCAAGTCCACGACTCCGAGGAGCCCCTCGACGTTGACCAGAATCTGAAGGGCTCCGATCCTCACCTCTTCAAGGGGCGGCGTCACCAGGATCCACTCGACACCGTCCGGGTCCACCGCGGCCGCGGGATTCCGGGCAGTCCCATCTGACCGGCCGCTACACGCGCCCAGGAGACAGACCAAGACCACCGCAGCCCAAAGTCCCCGGACCAACCCGCCCCGAACCGCTTGTAAACGTAGACGCAGCATTGACCGACGGTACGCCGTATACGCACTAGTCGTCAAGACCGGGATACCAGGAGGCATCCGCGCTGTAGAGGTTTTCAGGCAATGCCGAGGGCTGGGCCGAAGGGTGACGCCGCGCTGGGCGGAGGCGTGGCGGTCGATGGTGAGGTCGGGGGGCAAACGAAGTGGTCCCGGGTTGTGAGTCGCACTTTACGTGCGTCGAACAGATGAGACCGGCTCGGCGGAGCCGTAGAGTGCTCCGGTGGAGCGCTCTATCGGTCGCAAGGACCGAAGCTGTGCTGAGGTTGATGTTCGGCCCACCAGCGGCCGCCACGCCCCGTCCAGCGCAAGGAACCCTGAGGTCCAGCCCCTACTCCCAGTCATCCTCGCAGATGTAGCCCAGCACCTTGCTGTCCTCTCCGTTGGTGCAGTCCAGGTCGTTCCATTTGCCGCTGTCCGAGATCACGGCGCAGTCCTCGTTGCCCCAATTGTTGGGCTCGGAGCCGGTCCAGCCGGTCCAACCCCAGGGTTCGCTGGTGACCCACTTCCACACTCCCTCGCTCAGGGAATCGCTTGCGCCTATCCAGGAGCTCCCTCCGGCGAGGGTCTTCACGAAGTTGTTCTCTGCCGCGCTGGTGATGGTTACCAGATGGCCATCCGTTGCCCAGTTGTCGCAGTACATCTGAGCGGTGCTCCAAGAGACCTGGGAATTGAAATGCTTGTAGCAGTTGCTGTCGAAGACCGTGCCGTCGCATTCCTCGCAGTCCTCAAGTTCCACAGCCGCGGTGTCCCAGCCGGGCAGCCCCGGATGGCTCGGGTCCGATGGTGTCACGAAGCATGTCCAGGTCTCGCAGCCATCGCAATTCCACGGAGGGCATCCGCTGGTGGCCTCTGCAGGCAGCACGAATCCCACAAACTGCGGTTGGATCACGCCGTCCTTGTACCATGTGAACGCGTACTTGACGGGATCGCTGTCCGGGTCGAAGGAGTCCACCACGATCTGGCACTCCAGTGAATCGCTGTCCACGGGGTTGTCGGGCACCACGACGACCGTCGGCGTCGACGGGGGATAATTTGGCACCGGCGCGCAGATCCCGTTCGGCGGAGTCGTCGTGGACCAGACGGGGTTCCCCTCCAGGTACGCGTGGTGCTGCCATCCACCCACGTCAAAGGCGACGTTGCCCTGTATCTGGTCAAAGGACCACAGCGCTATGGTGTCGTCGTCGGCCTCCAGGGAGGGGGCCGGCTCGAAGGGCTCTGTGTACAGCGCGCCGGCGCTGAGGCGGACCTCGTCCAGCCAGCCCTCGAAGTAATCGCCCCAGGTTTCGGTGCCCGGGTTCCAGGCACAGCCAAGGGCCAGGGGGAGGTCGTCAACCGCGGGCGCTTCCCCTACCCCGTTCGCCACCGTGGCCATGACCCCGTCCACCCATATCTGGAGAGCGTTTCCCGTGTGGACCACAGCGACGTGCTGCCAGTCGGTTCCGCCGTCCAGCGGCGCGCTGAGCTGCGCGCCGCTGTCCCCGAAGAGCTTGAACACAAAAGCGCCGGACTCATTGATCCAGCCACGCCAGGCCCGGCCGCTCACGCCGGCACCCCGGTCCAACGCAAAGACCGTCCCTTCGGTGGCCGCCTGGACCTTGATCCAGGCCTCCAGGGTGAAGGCACCCCCAACGGAGAGGACCGCGTGCGCGGGAACCACAGCGCAGTCCCCGGAGCCGTCCATGAGAAGGGAGTGACACCCGCAGTTGGGCACGGCCTGACCCGCGCAGGTACCGCCCACGCATTCGTCGTCCACGGTGCAGGGGTCCTCGTCGTCGCAGTCCCCCGGGACAACAAAGTAGACGCACTCCGCCGCGCCGCACTCGTCCTCGGTGCAGGGGTTCCCGTCGTCGCAGTCAACGTGGCCGGTCTGGGAGAAGCACTCGCCGCCCTGGCAGATGTCCTGGAAGGAGCAGGGATCACCATCGTCACAGGCCGCGCCATCGTCGTCCTCGTGTTTGCAGCCGAATAAGGCCTCGCACCAGTCCAGGGTGCAGACGTCACCGTCGCTGCAATCCATGGGATCGCTGCCGATGCAGAGTCCGCCCTGGCACTGGTCCGTCGTAGTGCAGGGGTCCCCGTCGTCGCAGGGGGTGATCAGGTCCTGGTACTGGCATCCGAAGACCGGATCGCAGGAGTCCCCTGTGCAGAGGTTTCCGTCGTCACAGACGACGGCCTCTCCCGAAACACACGCGCCCCCCTGGCATTGATCGCCCAGTGTGCAGACGTCGAAGTCGTCGCACGCTATGCCTTCCAGGTTGTTGTATACGCAGCCCATGGACGGCACACACGCGTCGGCGGTGCAGGGATTCGCGTCGTAGCAGTCCACGCCCCCGGTGGGCATGCAGGCGCCTGCCTGGCAGTGGTCCCCCGTTGTGCAAAGGTTGCCGTCATCGCAGGACGCTGTGTTGGGCAGATGCTCGCATGCGCCGTTCGCGGGGATGCAAGCGTCGTCGGTGCATGCGTTCTGGTCGTCGCAGTCCTTGGGTCCGCCCGCCTGGCAGGCGCCGTACAGGCATTGATCCCCTACGGTGCAGGGCTCCCCGTCGTCGCAGGTGAAGGTGTTGGGGTCGTGGAAGCACTCCCCGGTGGCGACGTTGCAGGTGTCCGTGGTGCAGGGGTTGTCGTCGTCACAGTCCACGAGGGTCTGCCCTGGAATGCAGGCTCCCTGGTAACAATGGTCATCCTCGGTGCAGGGGTTCCCGTCGTCGCAGGGCAGGTCGTTGAAAGGAAAGATACAGCCCATATTCGGATCGCAGATGTCGTTGGTGCAGAAGTTCTCGTCCTGGCAGATGATTGGCTCTCCCGCACAGACCCCGCCCTCGCAAACGTCGGCCGAGGTGCAGGCATCGCCATCGTCGCAGGAGCCCTCGAAGGAGACGTTGACGCAGCCCGTCTCGGGATCGCAGGAGTCCTGGGTGCAGGGGTTCCCGTCGTCGCAGTCAAAGGCCGGGCCCACGCAGACTCCTTCGTAGCACGCGTCGGGCCAGGTGCATGGATCCCCGTCGTTGCACGGGTTGTCACTGAAGGTCACGAAGCAGCCCTCCCCGGGGACGCAGACCTCGTCGGTGCAGGGGTTTCCGTCATTGCAGTTCAGGGGAAGACCTATGCAGGCCCCTGCCTCGCACCACTCGTCGAGGGTACAAGGATCATCGTCTTCGCAGGGGACGCCCTGTGGCTTGTTCGCCAGGTAGCAGTTCCCCGTATCCGGCTGGCAGAGGTACTCCTTGCAAAACTCCTCGGATTCGGGGCACACAACGATGGTGTCCTCGTCCACGGAGCAGGTCCCCTCCGCGTCGCAATACAGGGTCCCGTTGCACGCATCGCCGTCCTCGTAGAAAACACAGTCGAGGTCGTCGATGCAGTCGCAGATCTTGGTCCCTCCCTTGCACTCGCCCCCGTAGCAGTGGTCGTCCACGGTGCACTCGAAGCCGTCGTCACATGGCTCCGAATTGAAGGTATGGTAGCATCCCCCCACGGGGCCCCCGCAATCGTCGTCTGTGCAGGGATTCCCATCATCGCAGTCCGTGGGCACCGTATCGAGGCAGACCCCCTCCTCGCAACCGTCCCCGTCTGTGCAGGGATCGTTGTCGTCACAGGAGTTCTCCCAAGCGGTGCCTGAACCGTCTTGGTTACACAGGACCTGGACTATATCCAGCACGCAAAACATCCCCCCCGGGACGCAAACCATCTGAATGCAAGTTTCAGCGTCGCAGCGGAACCCCTCGGCGCAGTCCCCGTCCTCGAGGCACTCGACGCAATCGCCGCTTGCCTTGTCGCAGACCCCCTCCGGGCAGTCACCGTCGGATTCGCAGCCCTCGGGCATCGGGACACAGTCCGTGTCCTCGCAGATCCAGCCCTCGGGGCAGTGGCTGTCTTGGAGGCAGACCACACAGGTCAGGGTAGCGGGATCGCACCACCCGGGACCGCAGTCATCGTGGCCGCTACACATCCCCTCGGGCAGGTCCAGCGGGACCCACAAATCCTCTACGATCGCACCGTCCACGCCGACACTGCTGTCCGGAATCACGACCCCTGCCGGGGGCGTTTCTCCAGCGTTACACGTTGCCAACGCGGCGACGAATCCGAGGAGAAGGCCTAAGGGTCTGCGGCGAAACAAACAGTGCATTCGGTCGCCGTTGCATCCCCTCTCGCTTTGTTCCGCAACCTCAACGTACGGACAGTATGCCTGCGGCTGCGCGCCTTGCGAGAG
>CAYOTU010000045.1:0-3518 GCA_964406905.1 uncultured Myxococcales bacterium
GGCAAGCACTGCGGGGACGACGGCTGCGGTGGCTCCTGTGGCGAGTGTTCCGAGGGGGAGGAGTGCAACGTCTTCAACCAGTGCGGCCCTCCCTGCGAACCCAACTGCGAGGGCAAGGAGTGCGGGTCCGATGGCTGCAAGGGCTCGTGCGGCGACTGCCCCGAAGGCTGGTCTTGCGGTGCGAGTGGCCAATGCGACATCTGCGTTCCCTATTGCGGGGACAAGGAGTGCGGGGACAACGGCTGCGGCGGGATCTGTGGCTCCTGCCTCCAGGATGAGAAGTGCGAGGACGGATTCTGCGTCCCGGATTGCATAGCCTACTGCGTGAACAAGGAGTGCGGGGACGACGACTGCGGAGGCTCCTGCGGGGAGTGCGGCCCCGGTCAGATCTGTACGGCCAATGGGCAGTGTGCCTACGTCTGTGAGCCCCAGTGCGAGGGCAAGGAGTGCGGCCCCGACGGCTGCGGTGGTCAGTGCGGCAAGTGCGCCGACTGGGCCGTGTGTACACCCGAGGGCCTCTGCGACGCTTCCTGCGTGCCGGATTGCGATGAGAAAAGCTGCGGGTCTGACGGCTGTGAGGGCTCCTGCGGGGACTGTGCGGCGGGGCTCGTCTGCGCGCCCTTCGGCGTCTGCGCGGACCCTGCGGACGGCTGCGCTGGCGTGGGTGCGCAGAACTGGTGCGACGGCAATATTCTCCTCGTCTGTGACGCGGGCGTCATCCTCATGCTGATCGACTGCCTCCAGGTGGGCAAAAACGCCATCTGTACCTGGCTCGACGGTGTCGGCGCGTACGGTTGTCAGGAATCCGGGGTCTGCGTGCCCGACTGCACGGGCAAGGAGTGCGGCGGGGACGGCTGCGGGGGGTCCTGCGGGGCCTGCTCCCTCGGTCAGACCTGTAACGATTCAGCGGGCATCTGCGAGGGAGAGGGGGTCTGCGGTCAGATCACCTCCGAGGGCTGCTGCTCCGGCAACACGGTGGTCTACTGTGCGGGGGACGGGCTCCAGTACATCAACTGCGACAACCAGACCGAACCCGACAAGGGCCTCTGCGGGTGGAACGACGCGTTGGGCTTCTACGACTGCACCGCCAGTGCGACCCAGGGTCCCGGGCTGCCTTACTACTGTCCGGGGGGCTGTGTGCCGGATTGCTTCCAGAAGCAATGCGGCGACGACGGCTGCGGGGGCTCTTGCGGCGGGTGCCCGCCGGGGCTGGTCTGCGATGCCAACCTCTGCCAGGCCGAGGGCGGAGGCTGCGGCCCCTACGACGACGCCCCGGTCTGTCAGCAGGATACGGTGGTGTGGTGCGAGGACGGGCAGATCGTTTTTATCGATTGCGCGGATCTGGGGCCCTACTTCTTCTGCGGCTGGAACCCGGACCTCTTCGTCCACTCCTGCATGGAGGAGGTCTGTGAGTCCCAATGCGAGAACAAGGAGTGCGGCGACGACGGCTGCGGCTCGGTCTGTGGCTACTGTCCCGTCCAGAAGATGTGCAATGATGAGGGGCAGTGCGTCTACGGCTCCGGCTTCTGCGGCGACATCACCTATGAGGGGGAGTGCCAGGGCAACATCGTGGCCTGGTGCCAGAACGGCATCCTCCAGACCTTCGACTGCGGTATCCTCGGTTCCACCTATGAGTGCGGCTGGTTCGACCAGGGCCAGTACTACTGGTGCATCGAACCGTAGCCGATTTTTTCAGAAGGAGAGTGCGCGACGGAGGAGGCGGTCGACAAGCTCCGGGTAGTCGATCCCCGCGGTCGCTGCCGCCTGAGGCAGGAGCGACGTCGGGGTGAAGCCGGGGATCGTGTTGGTCTCGATAACCCAGGGGATCCCGGTTCGGTCGACGATCACGTCTGTCCGGGACATGCCCCGGCAGCCCAGGACCCGGTGCGCAGCGAGGCCGATTTCCTTTATCCTTCGCGTCAGGTCCCCGGGGATGGGTGCAGGGCAGATCTCCTCGGACCCGCGGATCTCGTATTTGGCCTGGTAGTCGAACCAGCCCGAGACCCGTGGCCGGATCTCGATGATGGGCAGGGCCTCGGCCACGCCTGTGTCAGGAGCCTCCAGCACCGACGCGGTCAACTCCGTGCCGTCGACGAAGCGCTCGGCCATAGCGGTCCCTGCGAGGGGCAGAATCTCGGCCAGCTTCTCGCTCAGCGCAGCCCGGCACTCCGCGATCCCGATTCCCACGCTTGACCCCAGACGCGGGGTCTTCACTACGCACGGCAGGCCGATGGCTTGCTCCACCGCATCGAGAACAGCGTCCTCGTCGCACTCCCACGTGGAACGGGAGATCTCCATGTACGCAGGGGTTTTGAGTCCCGCGCAGAGGAACACGTCTTTGGCCCTGGGTTTGTCCATGGCCAGCGCGGACGCATAGTGATCCGAACCCACAAAAGGCAGGCCAGCCAACTCCAGGAGGCCCTGGATCGTCCCGTCTTCTCCGTTGGGGCCGTGGAGCGCAGGGAAGACCACCCTCGCTCGTCTGGCCACAGCGGCCAGACCGTCCCAGAGGGCCAGACCCTCGCCTGAACCCTCCACGGTCCAACTCCCGTCCCGCCCGATCACCACGGGCAGGGCTGCGTAGGTTTCAGTCGGCAGGTTATCGAGGATTCCCCGGCCCGAGGACAGGGAGATGTCGTGCTCTCCGCTCGCGCCGCCCATGAGCACCGCTACGGAGATCCGATCGTCGGCCACCGCGTCCTCCTCAACCGAAGCGTTGGAGGAGGAGATAGAGCACCGCCCCCCCAGCCGCTATCCAGAAGAGCATGTCCCAGAAAGAGCGCGGCCTCTTCTTCTTGGCTCCGCCGGTGCCTGCGATCCTCTTCGTGCCCGAGCGGAGGCCGGACATCGCGCCGCCGCGGCTTCCGCCGCCCGACGACCCCCCCTTCTTCTTTCGAGATTTGCTCTTGGGCATATCGCCCTCCGGATCAATACGCGGCCTTTGACGTCTTCCCCTGAACGATCTCCACCGACGCTGACGCTCCGATGCGAGTGGCCCCCGCGGCGAGCATGGTCTCCATGTCCTTGGTGTTACGGACCCCACCGGAGGCCTTAACCTCCATGTCAGCGCCCACCACCTCTTTCATCAGGGCCACATCCTCAGCGGTAGCGCCCCCGCCGCCGAAGCCCGTGGAGGTCTTTACGAAGCGCGCGCCCGCTGCCTTGGAGAGGGCGCAGGCGACGATCTTTTCGGTCTGCGTGAGCTTCGAGGTCTCGATGATCACCTTGACAGGTTTCGGGCGGGCAGCGTCCACGACCTTGCGGATATCCTCGAGGACCACCGCGTATCGGCGGGACTTCAGCTCGCCGATGTTGATCACCATGTCCAACTCATCCGCACCGGCCAGGAGGGCCTCCCGGCCCTCGTAGGATTTCGCACCGGGGCTCATCGCGCCCAGGGGGAAGCCCACAACAGCGACCACCTTCACCGGGCTCCCGGCAAGGAGGCTGCGGCAGAACGCCACGTTCGTGGAGTTGACGCAGACCGAGTAGAACCCGTACTTTTTCGCCTCCTCACA
>CAYOTU010000045.1:3618-13450 GCA_964406905.1 uncultured Myxococcales bacterium
TCGACGATTCGATCTATTTCCCGCTGGTCCATTTGGGGTTCTCTCCGGGGCATCAAGGGAGCAATTCGTCGAGCTTTCCTGCCAAAGCGAAGGGGTTGAACCCCGTCTCGAGCCAGACAATCTCCATGGTCCCCAAGTCTACCAACATGTTCATGGGGGTGGCCTCGACGTTGAAGTAGACCCCCATCTCGAAGTTCGTATCGAGAACCGTCGTGTAGTCCCCTCCGTACTGGTCCATCCATCCCTCGTAGAAATCCTGGGTCGGGGAGCCGCCGTTCCAGTCTTCGAAGAGGGTGTAGAGGATGTCGAAGCCTCGCGGGCCGAACTCCGCCAGGGTGTTGTTCAACTCCCCGGCCTCTTGTTTGCACGCGCCGCACCAGCCGGCCGACGCGTTGATCAGCAGGACCTTCTTGGTTTCATGCTGATAGTAGTCCGAGAGCTTGACGATCGTGTTGTCCGTTGGGATCAGGAAGCTGTGGTCCTCGATGATTGTACCAGTCGTCTTGCCGTAGGGAGGCGCGGGGTAGTCCGGGGGCTCGGGGATGAAGGTGTCCACCGGGATCGTGTCCTCGCCTTTGACCGTGTCCGTGGGCGGGGTCTTGGTGTCTTCGTCTCCCGCGATGGTGTCCTGTGGGGGCGTGGTGTCCTCGCCGCCGCCGTTTCCACCACCGCTGTCGTCGCAGGTCGTCAGGGTCAAGGCCAGAATCGCCAATATCGCCATTCTCTTCATCTCGGTCACTCTCCGTTTGCCCCAGATCAACTCCACATACCCTAATCGTAACTACTGGGGTTGGCAACCCACATCGTCCTCTCGGATCAGGACCGGCCCTGCGTCCAGGGTCCGGATCCAGTAGAGGCCGGCGGGGAGTACGTCCTCGGTGCGGGTCCAGGCCGGGAGGGCATGCCCCAGGCCCAGAGCGAGGACCAGGAGTGGGAAGTTGGCCCCCGCGACGGAGTAGAAGTGGTGGGTCGTCCCGAAGCGTCCGACGTTGACCTCGGTGATCCGGGGTTTCCCCTCCTTGTCCCCCTTGAAGTCTACGAACGCGGGTCCAGTGTACGCTGGGTCTACCGCGCACACAGCCAGGGGGCCCAGGCGGTTGATATCCGTGCGGTGCACCGTGTGGCTGACAGCGGGCGCGCCGGTGATCCCCGACGGACTCACGTGGGGGATCACATACGCGTCTCGCTGGCGTCCCTGGCTGACCACCACCTCGCCCCGGTCGAAGACGCCGAGCCAGGTGAGGTTGTCCCCCGGCAGAAATTCGGAAATGATCATGCCCCCCCAGCCGCCCCAGTAGTCCACCCATTGCTCTGCCTGGGCCGCCGTCTTGCAAGGCAGGCTCGCCATGCCGACGCCTTTGCCAGGGATCCCCGCGCCGCGAACCCAGAGGGGCCTGGTTTCGATTTCACAAAAGATCCTGTGGACATCCTCAGCCGTCTCGATGAGTTCTGTTCGCGGCACTGGCAGCCCGGCGTCCCGGAAGCGATGCCAGGACAGCCACTTGCTCTCCCCCACAGCGAAGGCCTCGGGGGAGGGCAGGAAGACCGGCGCGCCCAGCGCGTCCCGGCGCCGGGAGTAAATTTCTCCCTCGACGCTGTTGTTGGGCATTATGAAGTCCACGCCCTCCGCGTCGACCAGGCCCCGGATCGCAGCAACAAACGCGTCCTCGTCGCTCCAGCGTGGCAGGGGAACCCGTACGTCGGTCTCTGCCAGGTGGATGAACCAGGGACTGGCATCGCCGCCCACGGTGCGCACTCCCCCCAACTTCAGGGAGCGGGTCATGTTCACCGCACCGGGTCCGCCGGCGCCCGCCAGGAGGACCGTCGTCCGGATATCGCTCATGCATCGTCCAGTTCGAAGGCTTTGCAGAAAACCCAGCGTCCATCCTCGTCCCGGAACCGCAGGTCCGAGGTAAGCATCATCCCGTTGGGGAAACCCAGGGAGCAGCTCCCGTCGTCTGGGATTTCGTGAACACAGTGGGGGCACCGCCAGCGCAGGTCCAGCGCCAGGGCCTCCCGGCGAAATTGGCTGTCTCGTGCAGCGTCCCCGATCATTTGCAGGCCTCGACCAGGACCGTAACGGCCCCCCGGATTCGGCTGTCCGGCGCCAGGGTTTCCGCTTGGTCCAGGAACACGCGGCCCTTCTCGCTTTTGCCCGCTGTGCAGGCGTAATAGCCAGCCGCGGCCTTCTCCCGCCAGCCCACGGGGTCGTCGGGGGCCAGGGGCCCGGCCAGCGTCGTCTCGCCGAAGCGCAGGAAGACCACGAAGAGAGCCAGACGCAGCTCTTCCCTGCCATAGTCGCGCCACGCGCCTCTGAGATAGCGGACCGCCGCGTCTTGATTTTCAGCCCGGCAGTGGACCTCAGCGGCCCAGGTGGCCACGCCCAGGGTGGGGCCCAGGAGGTCGCCCCGGGCTGCGAGGATCGGAGCCTTGGCGCGGACAAAGCGGTCCATGAATTCCCTGGCCTGCGTCACCTCGGTTTTGTCGCTGCGCAGGACCTTCGAGGCCTGGGCGAGGATGTCCGCAAGGCGCGTCTCCAAGGTAGCGGCGGCCTCGCCGTGTTTCCCTCGTTCAACGAGGTCCCGGATCTCCCGGAGGTCCTCGGGGAACCGGGACGGCGGGAGGGGCTGGGTCCAGAGCAACTCGCAGAGCGCTGCCGGGCCCGGCTCCTTCGCATCAGCGTGGGAGATCGGGAGCAGCAGGAGGATAGCCAGGAGCAGGATCTTCACGGTCTACCTCGTCACCTCGGTTCAAGGGTCCATTCTAGCGCATGGTCGCTGGGTAGCAAGCGCGGACCTGTGTCGAGAATTTACTCCTTCTCGAGGCTCAAGGTTACATATGGAACCCGGTTCTGACAGTAGGACGGAGCCGAAGTGACCAGGGAGGCATGGACAAAGTATTCAGCGAGCGCGCAGCGGGCCCCGTCGGCCTCGGCCTTTGCCAGGAGAGCGTCCAGGTCCTGCTCCTCATCGGCCTCGGTGAAGTCCGCTCGCACCCAGCCCTGGGCCGTGTGGATCTCGAAGGGAGCGCAGGCGCATTGTGGGGGGTTGTAGCGGATCCGGAGCTGTCCATCCGCCAATTCCAGGGCCTCGGAGACAGCGGCCACTACTGTAACTCGGCGAAGCTGACGGTCGCGGCCACCGCAGGCTCCGGCGACGAGCAGGAGCAGCAGAAGGACGCCTATGGTTCTCATCGGGGCCTCCCTTGGAGACTAGAGATGACCTCGGCGCAAATAATGATGCACCCTGAGCGAGCAACCGGCGCTGAGGTCAAGGCGCTTCTTCGAAGACGTGGTAGAGCCACCTCGAGGAGGAGCAACGCAGAGATCAGCGTCAGGTGCCGGTCAGTGGGTATTATTACTTCAGCCGAGTTCATCTAAAGGTAAACCAGCAGGATGACGGCCAGGAACCAAGCAGCACAGATGGCGAGGAACAGTCGGTCCGAAAGCATCGCGTCCGTGGGGCTGCGAGGATCCGTGGAGCGTACGATCGCGTCGAAGCGAAGCTGCCCCAGGACCACCAGCGGTGCGGTCCAGACAAGATTGATCGAGCCGAAATTTTCCATGGCCCGCGGGGAGAGGGTGTATAGGACGAACGCTCCCATGGCCAGCGCGCCGCTCAGGCGAAAGAGGCCCCGCGCCGTCCGGGCCGAGTAGTGCTTGAGGACTCGCCTGCCCCCCCCGTTCGGGATCACGGCCAGTTCGTGGAGGCGTTTGCCGAGCCCCAGGTGGATAGCGATGAAGAGGGTGACCAGAAGGATCCAACCCGACACCTCCACGGGAATCGCCATGCCGCCGCCGATTACCCGCAGCAGGAAGCCTAGTGCGATGAAGAGCACGTCCAGGTAGGGGACGTGCTTGATATGGATCGTGTAGGCCACGTTGAGCAGCACGTAGAAGGCCAGGAGCCCAACGAGGGGGAGGCCGAGGGGGAGTGCGCCGGCCACGGCGATGACGGCAAGGACGAAGGACGCCGATCGCGCTGTGCCCTCCCCGAGGCGTCCGGCAGCGATGGGCCGGTGACGTTTCTCCGGATGGCGCCGGTCCTGCTCCACATCTTGCAGGTCATTGAAGAGATAGACCGAGGAGGAGGCCAGGCAGTACAGCACCGCTGCCCAGAGGGCCGCTGTCGCCGCGTCGAGGTCCATGGCCCTTTTTGCGAAGACCAGGGGGGCCAGGACGAAGAGGTTCTTCACCCACTGGCGTGGTCGCGCGCTGACTAGCAGGTCTCGCAGGGGCAGGGCCATGGCTCTCCGTTCATGGGGCATCCGTCAGGCGGCATTCTGCCAGAGATCGATCGGGGTGTCGAGATAGGGGCCTGTCCAAAAACAACTGCGGCATTCAGTCGCCGCTGCATCCACTCTCGCTTCGTTCCGCAACCTCAACGTACAGGAAGTATGCCTGCGGCTGCGCGCCTTGCGAGAGTGGCGCATCAGCGCCCTCGGTGCAGCGCACTTGTTTTTGGACAGCCCCTTACAGCGCCCGCGCCGCTGCGACTACGGCCGCCACTTTTGCACCTCCGTTACGCAGCACGCGCGCTGTCTCCAGGGCCGTCGCTCCGGTGGTCACTACGTCGTCTACCAGGATCACGGGCCGACCAGCGAGCCGTTTGACGGCCCCCCGTCGCAGGCTGAACGCGTCGGCCACTGTGGCCCGGCGGTCGCTCGGATCCCGGCCACGTTGGCTCCCGGAGCGCCGCGTTCGGCGCAGTACGTCGCAAATTGGAGCGCCCCAGGCCCTGGCGAGATGCGCGGCCAGGAGCGCTGCCTGGTTGTAGCCCCTGGCCCGCAGGTCGAGGATGTGCAGGGGTACCGGCACCAGGACAGCGTCCCGCCGGGGCGTCGTCGGCCACCGCGCTGAGATTCGCTTGGCCAGGAGCCCGACAATCTCCGGCCGGCCCGTGTGCTTCATTCGTACCAGCGCGTCCGCCAGCGCTGCGCCGTAAGCGTCAGGCGCCAGGACCCGCAGCCCATTGATCACCTCATCAGCGACCGCGTTGTGCAGGGGGGTCAGAGAGACGACGCAGGTGGCGCAGAAGCCTGCGTGTTCAGCGTCCATGATAGCGTCGCAGGCCGCGCACCGGGGGGGGAAAAGTAGATTGAGCACCTTCTGTGTCAGTTTCATACCCCTGTTATTCGTGCGCAAGGCGTTCGCGGGAAGTTATTCGTGAGCGCGGTGGTAGGGGTGGTTATGAAGAATCGCAAGGCCCCGCCAGATCTGCTCCGCCAGGACTACGGCGGCCAGATCGTGGTTGAGGGTGATTCGTCCGAACGCGATGAGGTGATCCGCCCGGGTGCGTAGCGCGTCGGTGAGGCCCGACGCGCCGCCCACCATGAAGACCAGGTCCCGGCTCAGGGTGCGGGCCCCGTCGATGCAGGTCGCAAACCAGGGGGAGTCCACGAGCTTGCCTTGCGAATCTGCGGCCACAAGGATGGCCCCGGGCGGCACGGCCCCCAGCAGGAGCGCTGCCTCCGCTTCCTTACGATGCGCTGCATCGCGGGTCTTTTTTCGCGAGTGTGCTGTCGTCTCGATAAGCTCAATGCGGGCGTAGCGACTGGCGTGACCAAGCCAGACAGCAGTGATCTCCTTGGTTGCGGATTCCTTGAAGCGCCCCGGACGGACGAGGAGGATTTTCACTAGACACCTGCAATCCCGAAGTCATGGCGTGGGCCGAAGGGTAAGGAAGTCGGATGCGAGGGTGAGGTGGACCTGGCCGAGGTCAGGTGTCGAGCCGAAGGCGTTCCGGCCGAGGGAGGCGGACTTCTGTCCGTTGACCGAGGTCGGGCGACACATGGCCCGGTCAGGGCTGCCTCGCCCCGCAGCCGGCAACGAACCCTGAGGTCCATGCCCCTAGAAGTCCCAGCCGTCGTCGCTGGGGTCCACCTTCAGGGAGATGGTGATACGGGGAGCGTCGCCGAAGAGGCGCTCCAGGTCGTACACCTCCCTGAGCAGCTCGTGGAAGACGTGGACCGTGACCTCGCCGAAGTCCATCAGGACCCAGCGACCGTGGGTGCGTCCCTCGGAGGAAGGTAGGGGGAGGCCCGCCTCCCCCGCCGCAGCCTCGATGTGCTCGGAGATGGCACGCACGTGGCGATCGGAGGTTCCGGAGCAGATCACCATTGTGTCGGTGTAGAACACGGTCTTCCGTACGTCGAACGCAACGATACCACGGGCCTTCTTGGACCAGGCGGCCTCCGCAACGAACTGGACCAGGTCCAAAGATCTCTGGGTCGTATCGGTCATGCACCACTCCGGGCCAGAAGGTATGCGCGTAGCGAGGCCAGGAAGATCCCCAGGGTGATCAGAACGATCACCAGGGGCAAGGCCGCCATCGGCACCGCTGGCCAGTTGTCCTCGGGGAGGTCCCCGTCCAGGATCAGACAGATCTCATCCCGGGGGACTTTGGATTGCTGGGAGAAAAAGTTCACCAGGGTGTCGAAGCGATCCGGTACGTCCGTGCCGGCCAGGTATCGTCCGTCCCCCTTCATCGAAACCATGACATCCTCGGGGTGGGCCCGATTTTCGATGACCAAGCGGCTCTCGAAGGGGCCCAGTTCAGGGGTCAAGAGGCGGTAAGTCTCCTTTTCGGGGATCTCCTGAGGGGTCTTCACGATGCAATGGGTCAGGGGGGAAAAGTAGAAGTACTCACCCAGGTCATTCTTGATGTTGTCGATGGTGGGGACGTCGTTTTCGAAGCGCACCCGGGTATGGCTCTCCAGGGCTCGGGCACGGTCCAGCGCCCCGTCGTCCCGGCGCAGGTCGCCCAGGCCTGCGACGGGGCCGCTTCGGGTCAGCCAGTAACAGAGGTTGGGGTACGCCATGTTAAGCAGGTAGCCCGAGAAGAGAGCGCTCACTACCATCACAACGGCTCGTAGCCCCAGCTTGAGTCGGGCCTCCCTAAGCCTCCCGAGACGTTCGAAATCCTCCTCGGAGTTCATCCATCCCGGGCCCGCTTCGGCCAGCCGATCGAACAGCTCGTCGTCATTCCAATCGTTGGCCATGGGTCTCTTGTCTCCCTCCGGGGTTGTGACGGTAGCATACCATGGTCAGGAAGAAAACTGCCGATTCTGCCTCTTGCCCCTCCGGGGGGTGTTGGCTACAATGCGCCCTTCGGAGGAGCGATGCAGGGTTTTCGTAAACTATCCTTTGACCGCTTGATCTGGTGGGGCATTGTGACAGCGATCCTCTTCGCACCGTTAGCGGTGGGGACGCTGCATACCTCGACCCGGGCGATCCTGTTCCTGACGACGGGGTCCCTTGGCCTTTTCCTGGCCGCGGCCTTTTCCCAGTCCGGGGCCCGGATCTACATCGACGGCTTCGTGCTCTGGCTTTTGGTGGCCGCGGGTCTGTTGGTGTTCCAGGTGGTGCCTCTTGGACCGGAGGGGATCGCTGAGTGGTCCCCCTTCGCAGCTTCGATCCACGCGAATATGGCCAAGATGGTAGGCGGCGAGGCAGCGACCTGGATCTCCCTGGACCGCGCGGAGACCCTTCTTTCTCTTGGGCACGTTGTGGCTTACCTTGTCTTTTACGTGGTCGTGTTCAACTACTCCCTGCGGGAGTCCAACGCCCGTCGTATCGCCGGGGTCGTGGCCTCCCTGGGCCTCATCGCCGCTGCGGTGGGTGGCCTCCACGCAGTGAGCGGATCGGACAAAGTCCTCTGGTTCTACACGCCGGAATTCGCCAGGGATCTACATCCCTTCACCACCTTCCTGGTGAACCCGAACCATGCGGCTGCGCTTTTCAACCTCTCCGCTTTTGTTTTCCTGGGCCTGGGTCGAGACGCGAGCGTTGCGAGGTCTCGCCTCATGTACAGCCTCCTCTTCACCATCGCGGCAGCGGGCACCCTGGCGACCATGTCTCGGGGCGGCATAGCGGCCCTCGGCGTGTCGCTGCTCCTCTACTTCGTAGGTGGCAACCTGTCTCCGTCCACAGGGGAGGAAACCACGGGCTTCACCTCCGGCGCGTTCGTCACGGGCTCGCTCCTCCTCCTGGTCACAGCGGGGATGTTTTTGTTCGGCGAGGGTATCCTCGGGGACCTGCTGCGGGAGCACGGGATGAAGGTGCCCGCTTTTGATGAGGCAAAGCTGACCTCGTGGACCGACGCGGTAGGCCTGGCCTACGACTATCGGGGGGCCGGGATCGGGCGGGGTGCGTTTCAGAGCGTGTTCTCCGCGTACAACACGGCGAATCCGTCCCTGGTGTTCCATTACGCGGAGAATGAGGCCCTCCAGACCATGTTGGATTTCGGGGTCGTCCTCGGGACGCCTCTCCTCTTGCTTTTGCTCATGGTGGTCTTCCGCCGGGTGATCTGGGGTCTCGGGCAGGCCCTTGGTATCGGCCTCGCCTGCGGTGTCGTGGCGGTGGGGGTTCAGAACCTGGCGGACTTCAGCCTCCATGTCCCCGGGGTTGCGATCCCTACTTTGGCGATCCTGGCTGCCCTGTCCGGCGGCTGGCGCCACAAGCAACGGCGCAAGATCCTGGCATACCTGCGCGTGGGATCCCTCCGTTGGCTCCTCGTAGCGCTGCCGTTCCTTGCGTTGCCCCTGGCGTTGAACTTCTGGCATGCGCGCCACAGCGTCCAGACCGCGCAGACGGTGGTCAGGGCCGCAGCCGCGCATGGAGATCTCTCTGTGGAAGAAAAGATCCACGTGGAGGCCTTCCTCGATCGGGCCCTTCGTGACCATCCAACGGACTACGAGTTGGCCTTCCTCGGCGCGGGGTTCCACCAGCGCTGGGGCTCTCCCTCCCGGGCCGAGGTCTTCCTGAAACACGCTGCACGGCGCAACCCCTGGTCCTCCGGGGTTCACCTGGCTGACGCACTCCTCCACAAGCAGGGCGGGGAACCGGCCGCGGCCGCGGCAGACCTTGCCTGGGTTCTGCGGCACTTCCCGCTACAGGCCGACAAAGTGTACCGCCTCTTCTTCTTCTGGAACATCCCCCTGCCGACGCTGGCCGAGATCCTGGGCGAGGATGGGGGTGACGAACTCCTCGGCTACGCGGACTGGCTCCTCTCCCAGCGGCTCCTGGGGCGGGCCGAGGTGCTTCTTCGGGAGGGAATCGTACGTAGAGGTAAGGAACTGCCGCTCTTGAGCCGCCTCGGGTTCCTCTATTTGAAGCAGCGTCTCTTCGATCAAGCGGACGGCATTGCCACTTGGCTCGTGGCGCTCTACCCGGACGCGCCAGCGGGTTACCTGATTCTGGCGCGGGTTTTCTCGCAGAGGGGCGCACAGGAGGAGGCCCTGTTGATGTACGAGGAGGCTATTTCTCGCGCGACCACGGACGAGGTGCTGGTCCCGGTGGCCCTGGAGATGATGTGGGCTCTCGTGCGGGCCCACCAGTGGGATCGCTTCGAGGCCGTGGCCTCGGAGATCCGCTTCGCCAGCCAGTCCGGGAAGACCTATCGCGCCGAATATTACCGCATCCTTGCCAGGCGGGAGGTCCTGCGGGGCAAGCCCTACGAGGCGCTCACTGCTTTGGAGAAGGCCGAGGGCGCCATGCCCCTGAGTCCAGATATAGCGATGGAGAAGGGGCAGATCTACGCGTCGCTCGGCGAGGTGGATCGGGCCGCATCGGAGTACCGCAAGGCCCTCAAGGTGAACCCGGACAATTCAGCAGCCCGGAAGGCCCTCCTCGCACTGGAGTCCAACGCGACGCCAAGGCTCCGGCCATAGGGGGGATGGACCTCAGGGTTCCTTGCGCCGGACGGGACGTGGGGGCCGCTGGTGGGCCGGGGAACATCCCGGTCTGGGCGACGCACGAAAGTGCGACACCCAGCCCAGGACCGCTTCGCTTGCCCCCCGACCTCACCATCGACCGCCACGCCCTCGCCCACCG
>CAYOTU010000046.1:0-13399 GCA_964406905.1 uncultured Myxococcales bacterium
ATGACTACCTCCTCTAAGCGCCGTCGTGGCGCACCCCCTCCCACAAGTCGCAGGGTTACATTCGGGGCTGACAAATTGGCTTGTCTGACTGGCATTGGGACTAGCCCCAGAACAAGCGAATCTACCTGCCGCGGCAGCCGATCTGCCAGTGTTGAACAGCGTCCTCCCGTTGCAGACGTGAGCATGCGAACGAAAATGCGTTGTAGTGGTTTCTTGGTGAAAGATACCCCCGCACCCCCACTCGTATCCGAAGAGGCCGCAGAGAGGCTCCCAGAGAGCCCGAAACCGGCAATATAGCAAACAAGACCAACATAGAACAACATATATATATGCAACGTTTCACGTGAAACGCCCTTGAGCGAGTCAGGGAAATCCTGGATTCCCGCTCCTTGATGGCGTATTGTTTCACGTGAAACACTCATCTGCCCGGTTGGAATGCTCTATTGACACGATCCACGGCGCGTATATCATGGCTTTTGACGTTTCACGTGAAACACGGAGCACCAGTGGGACAGGTTTTTACCATAGCGAACCAGAAAGGCGGCGTGGGAAAGACCACCACCGCTGTAAATCTGGCTGCCAGCGTGGCGGTGACAGAGCGAAGGACCCTCCTCGTGGATCTTGATCCCCAGGGAAACGCTACCACCGGGTTGGGCGGTGACCGCGCCTTGAGCCGTCACGTCTACCACGCGCTCATCGGAGTTCAGGACGCCGGACGGTTGGTCAGTCCCACCAATGTCCCCTACCTGGATCTACTGCCCGCAGGTCCGGACCTGGCCGGTGCGGAGATCGAGTTGGTGGGTGCCATGGCCCGGGAACGTAAACTGGCCGACGCTCTCAACTCATTGATATCTAAATATGATTACGTGTTTATTGATTGCCCACCGTCCCTCGGCCTGCTCACCTTGAACGCGCTCGTAGCCGCGGACGCGGTGTTGATTCCGGTCCAGAGCGAGTACTACGCCATGGAGGGCCTCAGTGAGCTGCTCAGGACCATCGGCGCGGTGCGGGAAAAGCTCTGCCCGACCCTGCGTGTGGCCGGGCTCCTCCTCACGATGGTGGACACCCGCACCAACCTGTCACGTGAGGTAGTGGACGAGGTCCGCCGTCATTTCCCGGACCAGACCTACCAGACGGTGATTCCCCGGAACGTACGTCTCTCGGAGGCGCCGTCCCACGGAAAGCCGATACTGCTCTACGACATAGCGTCAAAGGGGGCACAGGCCTACCTGCGCCTGGCCTCGGAGTTCCTGGCGCGGTGTGAGGAGGCTGATCAGAATAAGATGTACAAGTTGCGGCGTTGAGGCGCCCGGATGGCAAGGTTTGAGGAGGGCGCATACTCGTTCGTACGTAACCGACGAAGAACGATGCCATCGGGGATGGATCGGCGTCGCAGGTGGACAGGTTATTCTGACCAGCCTCCTAAGAGCGAAGGAGAGAACTGATGGTGAAGAAGAAGACCCCGACCCTGGGCCGTGGCCTCGGCGCGCTCCTGCCCGGTACGCCCCTGGCCACGGAGGGAGGCGAGACCACGGGATACCGGAGCTCTCCGGTGGAGAAGATACGACCTGCACCTGAGCAACCTCGGCTCCGGTTCGACGAGGCCGCGCTGGAGGTTCTGGCCGAGTCGATTCGTCTTCACGGCGTGCTGCAGCCGTTGGTGGTGCGGCCCGACGGCGAGGGCTACATCCTTATCGCAGGGGAGCGTCGCTTTCTGGCGGCCAAACGCGCGGGCCTTGCGTCTGTCCCCGTGGTGGTACGAGACGTGCCCGAGCCAGCGGCCTACGAGCTGTCCCTGGTCGAGAACCTCCAACGCCAGGACCTGGACGCCGTGGAGGAGGCCCGGGCCTACGCACACCTGGTGGAGGACTTCGACTACACCCACGAGCAGGTAGCGGTTCGGGTCGGGAAGAGCCGCAGCGCTGTGTCCAATACCATGCGTTTGCTGGAACTCCCGGCGGAGATCCTGGAGCTTATCTCCCGAGGTTTCCTCTCGTCGGGACATGCCCGAGCGCTGCTCCCGCTTCCGTCAAACGAGCAGCGATTCCAGGTCGTCGAAGAGATCCGCGGCCAGGGATATTCTGTTCGGCAGACCGAGCGTCGCGTGGCCGCTCTTCTCACGGCCCCCCCCCAGCCGCCCACGCTGAAGAGAGACGCGCTGGAGCCTTACTTCCGGCAGGTCCAGGATGAGGCCGGGCGTTTCCTCAGTCTGCCGGTCAAGGTGCGCTCCCGCCGCAAAGGCGCGGAGATGGTGATCCGCTTCAAGACCCTTGGGGACCTGGAGGCCCTGCTACGCCGAATCCAGGCCATCGCTCCCGTCGACGGAGCGGGCTGAACAAGACCGCCGAACACCCGTTGTTGAAACCTCCCCGTCGGCTTGTTATACCAATAGGAGCTTGAACCCAGGAGGCACCCATGAAGATTGCTGCCACGATGTGTTCCGTTCTGTTCCTTGTCTGTCTGTCTTTCTCGATCCCCGCGTCAGCGGACGACGGCCGCTCCGCCAAGGAGATCATCGATCAGATGACCAGCGGCGACTCCATGGCCTTTGACGAGGGCTACGCGGTGATTGAGATGGTCATAGAGAACAAGCGCGGCAAGAAACGTATTCGCAAGGTCGAGTCCAAGGGAAAGAAGGTGGATGGGCTGCGTCGGTTTGTGATCACCTTCCTGGAGCCCGACGACGTGGCCGGGACCCAGATGCTCTCCATAGAGAACAAGGACGGGGACGACTTCCAGTACCTCTACCTGGCGTCCATGAAGGAGACCCGGAAAATCGCGGGTTCAGACAAAAACGACAACTTCATGGGCACGGACTTCACCTTCGCGGACATGGAGCAGCGGGACATAGAGAACTCGGCCTACGAGCGCCTGGTCGACATCGAGCTCTCGGGGATCCCCGCCTATCACATCATCGCAACGCCGGGTGCGGGGACCAGTGAGTACTCGAAGCTCGAAATCTGGGTTGACAAGAAAGACCACCTCCCCCTCAAGGTTTACTACTACGACGGCAAGGATCGCCTTCAGAAGAAGATGATTGCCCAGAAGATCGAGCCCAAGGGCGGCAAGCCCACCATAACGAAGCTCCTCATGAAGAACGTCCAGAAGGGCAGCCGTACGACCCTGATGATTCTTAAGCTGGAGCGGGGTGCCAAGATTCCCGACGCAGTCTTCAGTCCCGACGCGCTCGGAAAGTAACATGCGCGGCCTGCCTGTCCTCCTCTGCTTGCTGGCTGTTTTTGCCAGTCCTGTGATGGCTCAGGAGACCCCGACCGACCCCGACGAGGAGATCGTCATTCGTCGTCCCGAGACTCCGACCGACCCCGACGAAGGGATCTCCCTCACTCGCACGGACGGACCTGATGAGGCGGAGCCAGCGCAGAAGATACCGCCGCGTGTGCGTTTCGGCGGCTGGGTCCTGGACCGCTTCTCCACGGACACGGCCCACGAGGGGCGGGGCGAGGATGTCTTCGACAACCGCTTCAAGGCAGACCTCTATTCAGACGTGCGCTTTATCGACGGCACGAGGATTTTTCTTGAGGGGCGACTCACCCATTACATGGTTGGAGAGAACGCGGGGGACGACCCCTGGTACCTTTTCAACAGCCGGAAGGTCAAGTCACGCGCTGAGGTGGAGTTGCGGGAGGCCTTCCTTTTTTTACCCAACCGCTTTGTCAACGTGCGGGTGGGGAACCAGGTGGTGCGCTGGGGCGCGGGGCAGTTCCAGAGGCCCACGGATGTGCTCAACCCCACGGACCTCCGCGAAGGCTTGATGAGCGACCTCGAGTCGCCCCAGATACCGGTGCCCATGCTCCACCTTGACCAGAGCTTCGGTCCAATCAACTTGGCTGCTGTCTGGATCCCCTTCTTCGTCCCCAACCGGATAAACCTCTTTGGCCAGGATTTTTCACCCATGGGCGCGCTGGCCGCGCATCCAGATCTGAGCGGTGCAGCGGGGGTGGCGACCATGGTGGGGGCCGTCGCAGAGTTGCTTCATCCGACCCTGGAGGACCGGATCCAGCCGATCATGGCAGCGTCGGACCCGCCCAAGGACGATCTGAGCGGGAGTCAGGCTGGCCTCCGCGTTCAGGGGCGCTTCGGGGTCGTGGACCTGGGCCTGATGTATTTCTATGGCTGGGACAAGTTCGCCACCACACAGATCAACACCGAGCTTCTGGGTACCGCCACGGGGCTCCTGGAGGATGTCCAGACGGTGATGGGCTTCTACGGAGCCCATCCGGAGTTTCTGGAGGCGATGACCGGCATTGATCTGGACGACCCGGCCAGCCTTATGGGCATGGCAGGCGTGATGACCGGCTTGGCGGACGACCCGGCGGCCAAGGCGCAGTTCTACGAGACCATGGACGCAATGCAGCGCATGGTTGACGGAGCCAATGAGATACCCACGGATCTCACGGTGAACGACGTGTTTCGCACAAGCTTCCGGCGCCAGCACGTCTTGGGCCTGGACATGGCAGCGATTCTCTTCGGCGAAGTCGGCCTGACCCTGAACACGGCGTGGTCGCCCGAGCGGACCCTCTATCTCCAATCTCCGGCCGGTTTCCCTGCCGCGGTGCGCAAGGGCGCGATTTCTTACGCGGTCGGGCTGGACTGGCACGATGGCACCTGGCTGAACATCATGGCGGAGTGGTACCAATTCTTCGTCCTGGGCGTGAAGGAGCACGAGGATCTGTTCCTCATCGACGAGATGATGTCCATGGTGACCCTCGCGTTGCAGATGCACTTCCTGGAGTTCGACGCGCTGGAACTCCAACTCGCCGGAATGCTTGAGGTACATATGCTCAACTGGTTTGCGTTCCCCTCCCTGGCCTGGAAGATCGACGACGGGTGGCGGATTGCGGTCGGTGCGATGTTCCAGGGGGTGTTCCCCGGAGGCGACAAGGCCGGACCCGCAGGGCTCTTCGATCACAACGACTCGGTCTGGGTCGAGGGCAAATATACCTTCTGATCTCCGATCTCGCTGAATCAAAATCTTGGAAATCCGTATAATAGAAGTAGCCTGGGTACGTAGTACCCACTAACCCTTGACAGGG
Organism: uncultured Myxococcales bacterium; assembly: GCA_964406905.1. Lineage (GTDB taxonomy): Bacteria > Myxococcota_A > UBA9042 > CAIXZC01 > CAIXZC01 > CAZNWW01. The sequence goes on from CAYOTU010000046.1 coordinate 5,055, forward strand.
GGGTGACGCCATGACCATCCACCGACCGCTGCTGCTGAGTGCCTTCCTGCTTGTTGCGGCGTCTGCGCTGGCCTGGGAGGCCCCCCGGGTCTTGGAGCGAGAGTCGGGTCTTGAGACCGGCGCCTGGGTGGCCACCCGGGCCTGGGACGAGGCCGCTGAGCAGGAGTTCGCGGACTGGGTTCAGGCCATCGGCGAGGCCCGGGAGCGGAAGTCATTCCGTCTCGGATGGGGTCTTAAGAACCCGGAAGTAAATTCCCTCTACACCGAGGAAGACGCTGACCTCGAGCTGACCACGGACTGCGCCAACTTCCCCTATGCGCTCCGGGCCTACTTCGCGTACAAGACCCGGCGCCCCTTCGCGTTCATCGGCTTTACCTGGAAGCGCTACGGCAAGGGCAATCGGCCCCAGGACATTATGGACTGGACCCGGTTCTCCTCGTTTCTGAAGTTTTACGACCGCTGTCTCTCCGTCGTGAATTCGGGGCACTTCCGCATGGACGCCGCGCTAGAGGCTACCGACACCTACCCCATGGAGATTACACTTCAGTGCCTGCGGCCAGGAGTGGTCTACTACGACCCCAGCGGCCATTTGATGGTGGTGTACAAGGTGGATAACGAGAGCGGCGAGATCCGGATGTTGGACAGCCACCCCGACGGCACCCTCACCCGCAAGACCTTCAACACCACCATGAACGTGGGCTCAGCGAGGTTTGGCGGCGCGTTCCGGGCCTGGCGCCACGATTATCTTGAAGTAGTGGATCCCAACACCGGTGCGTTCCGAGTCGTGCGTGAGGCCAACGCGGACGCGTACTGCTACAGCGCGACGGAGCAGTACAAAGGGACCTACCTGGTGGAGGGCGAGGAGTTGACCTACCACGAGTGGGTCAGGTACCGCATGTCGGGCGAGGGGATCTTCGTCGAGCCCCTTGAGGAGTTCTCCCGCCGCCTCTCCGGGTTCTGCGACTCCGTGGCGGAGCGGGTCGGCTCAGTAGACGAAGCCATGAAGCAGGGCCTCCATGAGAAGCCACACCCGGGGGAGATGCCTTGGAATATCTATCAGGCCTCCGGGACCTGGGAGGCCTACTCCTCCCCGGGGCGGGACGCGCGGCTCCGCTTCGAGGCCAAGGAACTCCACGACTTCCTGGTGCGCACGGTCTCCTGGGCGGAGACGGGGCATCGGCGCCTCCGCTACGACGGGACTGCGAAAGACCTGGTGGTCGCGTACCGGGCGATCTGGGAGGAGCATCTGGTATCGGACGCGTGCCGCTTCGCGTACACCAACTCCAAGGGGGACGCGGTGCCCTTTTCCGTGGCGGATGTGTTCAACCGACTCTACGCGCTTTCCTACGACCCCTACCATTGCCCGGAGTTACGCTGGGGCGCCCCGATGCAGGATGAGGAGGGCAACGCTGAGTTCGCCACCTGCCCCGACAGCAAGCGCAAGCTTCGCTGGTACCGAAAGGAGCAGCGCCTCCGGAACCGCTACACCCGCCTTCTGGGCAAGGCCACGTCGGACCATCGGGGCCCGAAGGAGGGTGCTTGCGCGGACGTGGCCGGGCTCTTTGACGCCGACAGCGCGGGGGCATTGGAGACAGCGTCCTGCGACCCTGACCCCCCCCTGACTCTCAAGCCGAGAGAAATAGCTCTGGATCTATCCCCCTGAAATCATTATAATCGCCCCTCGTATTTTCGTGGACATCCGTTGGCCATGGCCACGGGGGAGAGAGAGGGTGCGACGTTCCGCTACGATCTTGATGCTCACCGCGTTCGCCGTGACGCTGCTCGCCGCGGGCGCTGCCAACTCGGCATCCGCCGCGGACAACGTGATCATCCAGGTGCGGGAACGCGGTCTGAATGAGTCCGCGTGGCCCGTCGAGGCCCTGTGGGACGAAGCCGCCGAGGAGGAGTTCGCCGAATGGGTGGAGCGCCTCGGTGAGGCCCGTGAGCGTAAGTCCCGGCGGTTCCACCGTCTCCTCCAGGATCCAGCGGCCAACTCCCTGTGGTCCCCGGAAGACGCGGGGATCAAGTGGAAGACCGACTGCGCCACCCTGGCCTACGCGCTGCGGGGCTACTTCGCGTACAAGACCGGGCGTCCCTACTCGTTCCAGGGCTACACCTGGAAACGGTACTCCAAGGGGAACCATCCCAGGCTGATCAAGGACTGGAGCCAATACTCCCACCCGTGGAGGGCGATCCGGGCATCCATGACCGCGGCCAACTCCGGGAGCTTCCGCATGCGGCCCGAGTTGGAGGGCACCGACACCTACCCGGTGGAGGTTACCCCGTACTGCATCAGGCCCGGTGTTACCTACTACGAGCCCAACGGCCACGTCCTGGTGGTCTACAAGGTGGACCGTGAGACCGGCGAGATCCGCCTCATGGACGCGCATCCAGACGGCACCCTGACGCTGAAAACTTTCGGTTCGAAGCTCGTTCGCGGTTCAGCACGCTTCGGCGGCGGCTTCCGCGGGTGGCGCCACTACCACGTGGAGGTCCTGGATGCGACGGGGGCCTTCCGGATTGTCCGGGAGCGCAACGCGGAGATCCCCTGTCACAACGGCCTCGAGCCCTACAAGAGCCGGTACCTGGTGGACGGGGAGCAGGTCCCCTTCCACGAGTTCGTCCAGTCCCGCATGCGCGGTGCCGGGGTGATGGTGGATCCTTTGGAGGAATTTCCTCTTCGTCTGGAGGCTTTCTGCGAGGATATGCAGGCGCGCATGGACGCTGTGGAGGCCACCACCGCGGCGGGCGTCGCAGGGGAGGCCCACCCACGGTCCCTCCCGCGAAACATCTACCGGGCCAAAGGTGCCTGGGGTCGTCACGGCACAGCGAACCTGGACGCGCAACTGCGCTTCGAGGCAATCGAGCTACGGCGTATGGTCCTGGAGACCCTGCGATGGTCCGCGTCTGGGCGGGAGCGGCTGAGTTACGACGGCGGGCCCCGCCAGCTTCTCGAGGACTACCGGGCCATCTGGGAGATCTACAAGGCCGACCCTGCGTGCCGTTTCGCGTACACCAACTCAGGCGGACGGCGGGTGAGTCTGGATCTGACAGCGATATTCGCGCGGATTTGGGATCTGTCCTTTGATCCCTACCATTGCCCCGAGCTGCGCTGGGGCGCTGGGCTCGATGGAAAAGACGGGACCCCATCAGCGGAGCTGGCGTCCTGCCCGGACGGGAAGGTCAAGCGGGCCTGGTATCAGAAAGAGCGTCGCCTCCGGTACCGTCACATAGCCAAACGCACCGGTACGATCAAGCTGCGTCACGGACCCAGCCAGCCTTCGGGGCCTGCAGACCTCGGCGTCTTCTTGGAGGGGGTCCTCCCCGGTGCGGATCTCCAGGCCATCATGGACGCGCTGCGTGCTCTCCCGGCGCGCCTCTTCAGTATGCTGAGCTGATCCCCCTTTTGTTGGACAACAGCGCCTCTGCTGGCGTATCATTCTCAAGATTTAAAGCCTGACTGACACCGGAAGGAGGACTCCGATGAGACTGCGAATGCTGCTTGGTGTGCTCGTGTTGTCGCTGGCCGTGGCGAGTTGCGGCCTGATCAAGGAGAAGGGCGGGGACGAGGAGAAGGCCGAAGAAAAGGCCGAAAAGAAGGACGAAGAAAAGGCCGGGGATAAGAAACCCGCAGCGGAGGCGAGCGCGCCGTCCGATAGCGCGGCCGCCGCGGCGGCTGTCGAGCTTGAGACAGCGAAGCAGGCCGCAGCGCTGGTGGCCGAGAAGGCAGTCGCTGAGCGCGCGGCCATGGAGGCCGAGAAGCAGAAGCTCATTGAAGAAAAAAAGGCAGCGGAAGAAGCCGTAGCGAAGGCCGAGGCGGAGAAATTCGAGGCCGAGAAGAAAGGGGTCATCGACGCGGTGGCAGGCCTGGGCAAGAGCTACACCGAGACCCGGGCGGCCCTGCGGGCCAACCGGGGTGCCTGGGAGGCTGAGGGCAACGCGGAGAAGCTCCAGGCGATCGCCATGTTCATACCCGAGTACGAGAAGGTCGAGGGGGAGCTGGGAGGCATCAAGGCCTACCTGATGCAGGACGACCTGGAGAAGGCCAAAACAGGCATGGAGACCCTCAAGGGGACCTACGAGGCTCTGGAGAAGCAGGCCGCTGTTCTGCTGGAGGACAAGCCCCAGGACATGGACGGCACCACCCGGGCCAAGATCCTGGACCTCATAGCGTCGGAGAGCTGCCTCCAGAAGGCCATCGCCGCTGGGGCCCTCACGGACGCGGACCTGGGCGTGAAGCGCAGCGAACTGCTGGCAGCCGCGGGTATGACCGCAGAGCAGTATGACAAGCTGCGCGCAAAGCTGGCAAAGAAACCAGAGCCGACGGACGCGATTGTGCTCCAGGCAATCATGGACAAGAAGTGCCCTGCGGTGGAGGCGCCCCCGGTGGAGGAGACAGCAGAGACCGGCGAGGCCTACTGGAAAAAGTCCTGCGAACACACTGTGAGCCTGATGAAAACAATGGGTGGGGACCTCTCCCAGGCGGAGATGGACAAGCTCATGGTGGAGATCGGGGTGAAGTGCCTCGAAAAATTGAAGAAGGAGGACCCGGCCATTGCGGACAAGATCGCGGCATGCGTACTTGCTGTCACCTCCGTGGACGATCTGGAAGCGTGCGACCCCAAGAAGATAACGGGGGGCGATGCGCAGCCGGGCGAAGAGGTCAAGCCCGAAGAGGTCAAGCCCGAAGAGGTCAAGCCCGAAGAGGTCAAGCCTGAGGAGGTCAAGCCCGAAGAGGTCAAGCCTGAGGAGAAGCCCAAGGTTCCGGCTATCAGCAAGAACATGAAGTTTACGGGATCCCTCAAGGGCAAGGGCAAATCCCATACCCTGACCCTGCACAAGAAGGGCTCCAAGGCCAAGGGGACCATCTGGTTCAGCGGCGGCAAGGTGCCCCTCTCCGGCTCCTTCTCCAAGAAGGGTGCTACCTTCTCCGGCAAGAAGGGCAAGAACAAGCTCTCCTGCTCAGGGAAGTTCAAGGGCTCGAAGCTCGTTGGGAAATGTTCCGGTATTCTGGACAAGTCCTTCTCCGGCAAGTTCACCCTCAAGGGCAAGCGCCAGAAGTAGTCAATGCGTGCCGTCTCCAGTTCGATCTTCTTTGTTGCGCTGATTCTCGTCATCGCTGTGCCTTCCTGTCGCCGTGGCGAGGAGGCGAAGGAGGAGAACGTCGCACCAGCCCCAATGTCGGCTCCCGCACCTTCGCCCCCCCCATCTTCGTCCCTTCGCGTTGCAGCGGTGGTCAACGAGGAGGAGATCAGCGATGGGGATGTCTCCCGTCTGGTTCGCCGGACGGGCTGGCCCAGGGACAAAGCCGTGCAGATCCTGGTGGACGCTACCCTGGTGATCCGAGAGGCGAACCGCCTGGGACAGCGCTGCACCACTCCCGAGAAGCCGGAGTCCTGTGCGAAGGAACTGCTCGAAGCGCTGTACTTCCCTGAAAACCTTTGTAAAAACATAGCGGACGCGGAAGTGGAGCGAGGTTACCAGGAGCTCTTTGGAAAGAATTGGCTTGTGGAGGCCTACGCGGGCTGGGTGGCTGAGGTGCGGTGCTGTGGCGGGGATTGGGGGGACTGCGACTCGCCAGCGGCCGCGGCATGCCGGCAGGCCCTGACCCGCTGGGAGCCGCTCTTCGGTGCGTTGGCCACCGCCTGGGCCGCAGGGACCCCGCTGGAAGAGGCCGCTGCCAGGATTTTCCCAAAGGATGCACCCCTGCACATGGCGGATTTCTTTTTTACGTACTGGCCCGAGAGCGGGCCCGAGGATCAGCCCAAGCTCGAGAGCTGGGATCCGGTCATGCTTGCGGAGCTGGTTTCTTTGCCGGAGGGGGAGGTGTCCCGGGTCGTGCGCAGCAACATGGGGCTCCACGTGTTCCGCCTGGATCGTTACAAACCAGCAAAGCTGAAGGACGATCCCGAGGTGCGCGCTAAGATCCGCGACCGGATCTGCGAGAGCCGTTTAGCTCAAGTGCGGGACCGCTATGTGCGGGATCTGCGGAAGACCGCGTCGATCCGGATCCCTTGAGGTCTGAACTACGGAGACAGAGATGCGATATGACTTCGAGCGGCTGACCGAGAAGATTCACGAGGTGGCGAGCAGCAAGGCTGAGGCGCAGGCCGCTGTTGCCGCGCTGCGGGAGTGGCTCACCGAGCCACGGTTCGCTGCCTACCGCGCAGCGCTCGATGACTTGATAGTGCGGGAGCAATGGGAGCTGCTTTTCGACGGCTTCCGCCGGGTCCTGCCCTTCGGTACCGGCGGCCGGCGGGGAGCGGTGGGCGCGGGTCCGAACCGGATCAACCCCGTGACCATGCGGGACGCGGTCCAGGGCCACTGTCTCTTCCTGCGTCAGCGCTTCCCCGGGGCGGACCTGCGGGTGGTCCTGGCCGCTGACGTGAGGGTTTTCCGTGACGTGCGGGGCCACTACGGACCCGGGACCCTGGGGCCCTTGGACAGGATCTCATCCCTCGATTTCTGTCGTCTGGCAGCGGAGGTATACACGGGCAACGGGGTCGAGGTCTTCATGGAGGATCCGACTTCGGGCTACTACGTGTCCACCCCGGAGTTGTCCTTCCTGATTCGCCATCTGGACGCGCACGGCGGCCTCAACATGTCGGCCAGCCACAACCCGCCGGACGACAACGGGGCCAAGTTCTACAATCGGGAAGGTGGCCAGGAGGTGCCCCCCTTCGATCAGGAGCTGGTCGAGGCAGCGGGCCGGGTGGACGAGATCCTGTCGACAAGCTTTGACGAGGCCGTGGCCGCGGGGACGGTGCGCTTCATGGACGAGTCGGATCACAAGGCCTACGTGGACCTCAACGTGGGTCTCTCCCTGGATTCTTCCCTGCGGCAGGCCAAAGTAGCGTTCAGCAACCTTCACGGCTGTGGCGCCACCACGGTGCCGCCTGTGCTCAGGGCCGCGGGCTTTGACGTGGTTTTAGCCGAGGACCAGGCATCCATGGACGGCCGCTTCCCCACGGTGCCCTACCTGACCCCCAACCCCGAAGTTCCGAGTGCTATGGCCCGGGTGATCGAGGTCGGCCGGGAGGCCGGCGCGCAGCTCGCGTTGGCCACGGATCCGGACGCGGATCGCCTGGGTCTGGCCGCGCCTGCCCCCGACGGCGAGTGGCGTTGTTTCACAGGAAACCAGATCGCCGCATTGGTCCTGGCCCATGGACTGGAGCGCCGAGACGTCTCGGCGCAGGACTACGTTGTCAAGACCGAGGTGACCACTGATTTGATCCGCCGCATGACCGAGGCAGCGGGCGCCCGCTGCGTGGGCCATCTTCTGGTGGGCTTCAAGTACATCGGCGATGTGATCGCGTCGATCAAGAACCACGGCGAATGGCACGACTTGAAGGCAGATGAAAAAAACTTCATCTGCGCGATGGAGGAGAGCCACGGGGTGCTGACCACTGCCGCGATCCGTGACAAGGATGCTGCCGGCGGCGCGCTGTGGCTGGCCGAACTGGCCAGTGCGGAGGCAGCCAGGGGCCGCACCCTCTGGGATCGTCTCTACGACCTCTACCGGGAGTACGGGGTCCACTGGACCGCGCTGCGCTCAGTGATCATGGAGGGGAGCGTAGGCGTGCAGCGGATCCGTACGATCCAGGCGAGGTTGAGGGAAGATCCGCCCGCGTCAGTGGGTGGCCACCGGGTGGAGGCATTCCAGGATCGCCAGGATCCCAAGGGGGTATTTGGACCGATCCTTTCGGATACGGACAGCGCGTCCCGCGATGTCCTCGTAATGTCATTAGAGGGTGGGGGCCGCCTGACCCTGCGCCCGTCAGGGACAGAGCCGAAGAACAAGTCCTACCTGGAGTTGATTTCGCCGCCCCTGGGCAAGAACGCAAGCGCCACAGAGGTGGAGGCAGAGATGGCCAGCTTGGCCCAGGAGGCAGAGGCCCTCCTGGACTGGTGGGAAGTCGACCTCCTGCGCCGCGCAGGCCTGGACTTCCCTCCATACGCGCTGAGGTTCTCAGGCCTGATCCCATTGGATCGCAAGCTCCACTTCACCGGAGATCTGGATCCGGAGATTCGCCGCCTTTTGAGGAGTGAGACTGCGGAGGTAGTCGCAGACTGGCTGCGCGTCGCGTTGGGGTCAGTGGGAGAGTTGGAACTGCTGGAGGGAGGTCTCGCCGCATTCGGCGAGACCATGGCCGATGAGCTTCGTAAGCCCTGGAAGGCGGTTTTGGCCGCGTTGTAGGCGCTTGTTGTTTGGGTCTGTGTTCTGTGTTTGTGTTCTGTGTTTGTGTTCTGTGTTCTGTGCTTGTGTTCTGTGCTTGTGTTCTGTGGGAGGGGCTTCAGCCCCGATTTCGTCCCGTTGCCGATCCCAGCCGCGGCCACGTTCGTGT
>CAYOTU010000047.1:0-13360 GCA_964406905.1 uncultured Myxococcales bacterium
CGGTCGCAGGCTCCCGGCTGGGATCGGGAAGAGCCACGGTCGCAGGCTCCCGGCTGGGATCGGGTTGTGGGCAGGGTGGGATCGATCCGTAGAACAGAACCTAAATGTTCTTTGCCTTCTCGCGGGCCTCTTCAATGGTCCCGACATACATGAACGCGGCCTCTGGCAGATCGTCGTGCTTGCCCTCTAGGATTTCCTTGAAGGATCTGATCGTGTCCTCGAGCTTCACGTACTTGCCCTCGAAGCCTGTGAACTGCTCGGCCACGGTGAATGGTTGGGAGAGGAAGCGCTGGATTCGGCGGGCGCGGCCCACGGTGACCTTCTGCTCCTCGGACAGCTCCTCCATCCCCAGGATAGCGATGATGTCCTGGAGGTCTTTGTATGCTTGCAGGGTCTCCTGGACCTCTCGGGCGATGTGGTAGTGCTCCTCGCCCACGACCAGGGGATCCAGGATTCTTGATGAGGAGTCCAGGGGATCCACCGCGGGGTAGATGCCCAGCTCGGAGATCCCGCGGGAGAGCACAGTCTTCGCGTCCAGATGGGTGAAGGTCGTCGCTGGCGCAGGATCCGTCAGGTCGTCCGCGGGCACGTAGATCGCCTGCACCGAGGTGATCGAGCCCTTCTTGGTCGAGGTGATGCGCTCCTCCAGCTCGCCCAGGTCTGTAGACAGGGTCGGCTGGTAGCCCACCGCTGAGGGCATCCGGCCCAGGAGTGCGGAGACCTCGGAGCCTGCCTGGGTGAAGCGGAAGATGTTGTCGATGAAGAGGAGCACGTCCTGGCCTGCCACGTCGCGGAAGTACTCTGCCGACGTGAGCGCGGAGAGGGCTACCCTGGCGCGCGCTCCGGGGGGCTCGTTCATCTGGCCGTAGACCAGGGAGGTCTTCTCGATCACCCCGGACTCGGTCATCTCCAGCATGAGGTCGTTGCCCTCACGGGTCCGCTCGCCGACGCCGCCGAACACGGACACGCCGCCGTGGTGTTGGGCGATGTTGTTGATAAGCTCCATGATGACCACGGTCTTGCCCACGCCCGCGCCGCCGAAGAGGCCGATCTTTCCGCCCTTGGGGTAGGGCGCGAGGAGGTCCACGACCTTGATCCCCGTCTCGAACATCGACGATTCGGTGTCCATGTCCACGAACGCCGGTGGCTCGCGGTGGATCGGCAGGTAGGTGTCGGTCACGACCGGCCCCTGCTCGTCGACGGGATCACCGATGACGTTGAGGATCCGGCCGAGGGTGGCCTTGCCTACGGGCATCATGATGGGCTTGCCCGTGTCCCTGACCTTCATCCCGCGGACCAGGCCGTCGGAGGAGTCCATGGCCACGCAACGAACCGCGTCCTCGCCGATGTGCTGGGCCACCTCGATGACCAGGTTTTCCTCCCGGTCGTCGATAGCTGGGTTGGTCACCCGCAGCGCGGTGAAGATCTCAGGGAGGTCCCCCCCCTCGAACTCAACGTCAATTACGGGCCCGATGACCTGCTTAATCCTGCCGTACCGTTCACTCATTTCCTGCTTCCCCTTATCCTCTCAGCGCTTCCGCGCCGCCGACGATGTCCAGGATCTCGTTGGTGATGGCCTCCTGGCGGGCCTTGTTGTACTCGAGCGTGAGGCGGTCGATGAGATCCGCCGCGTTGTTGGTCGCGTTTTCCATCGCGGTCATCCGGGCCCCCATCTCCGATGCGAGGGATTCGAGGAGCGCGCGATAGATCTGCATATCGACGTAGAGCGGAAGCATCTTGTCCAGGACCACTTCCCTGGTGGGTTCGAAGATATGCTCCGTGTTCTCGAGCCGCGCCACGACCTCAGTTGTGACCTCAGGCATGGGGAGGAGCTGCTTCCACCTGAGGGTCTGGATCAACGCGGACTTGAACTCGTTGTAGACGATGAAGAGGCCGTCGACCTCCTCCGCCACATACGCGTCCGAGATGTCGTTCCCCAAGGTGGACGCTGTGTGATAATTCATCGTCGAGAGGATGCCCTCGTAGTAGTGCTTGATGGGCACGTCCCGCCTGGAGAGGTACTCGTACCCCTTCCGTCCGAGGAGCAGCACCTCGCACTCATCGAAGGCCGCCCCTTCGCCTCTGATGTACTGCTCGACCGCGCGGTTGACGTTAGCGTTGAAGGCCCCGCAGAGGCCCTTGTCCGATGTGATGGCCAGGACCCGCACCTTCTTCATCTTACGGCGTCTAAGCAGGGGATGTGCGTCCGCGTCCGCGTTGTGGGCCACGTGCAGGATCATTCGATCCAGGGTGTCCGCGTAGGGGCGCAGCGCCTCCACCGCCTCCTGGGAGCGGCGCAGCTTAGCGGCCGCTACCAGCTTCATCGCGCGGGTGAGCTGCTGGGTATTTTTGATCCCCGAGATGCGGCGGCGTAGTGCCTTTAAGTTCGCCATGGGTCGGTCCCCGCTACGCGGTGAAGGTCTGCTTGAACTCGGTGAGGAGCTTCACCAGGCCTGCGCGGACGTCGTCGTCGATGACTTTCTTCTCCTTGATGGCCTTAAGGACCTTCGGGAAGCGGGACTCAGCGAAGTCCAGGACCTCGGTCTTGACCCGGGGCATCGCGTCCACGGGGAGATCCATGAGGAAGCCCTCGGGCGAACTCCCAGCGAAGAGCAGGAGGACCTGCTTCTCCACGGACAGGGGCGAGTATTGGGGCTGCTTCAGCAGCTCCATGAGCCGGGCACCCTTGTTGATCTGGCGCTGGGTGGACTCGTCCAGGTCTGAGCCGAACTGGGCGAAGGCTGCCATCTCCCGGTACTGCGCCAAGTCCAGTCGGAGGCTGGACGCTATCTGCTTCATGGCCTTGATCTGCGCATTGCCGCCAACACGGGACACGGAGATGCCAGCGTTCATGGCCGGGCGGAAGCCCTGGTTGAACATGTCCGTCTCAAGGAAGATCTGCCCGTCGGTGATGGAGATGACGTTGGTCGGGATGTACGCGGAGACGTCCCCGGCCTGGGTTTCGATTATCGGCAGCGCGGTGAGGGAGCCGCCCCCGAGCTTGTCGTTCATCTTCGCTGCGCGCTCCAAGAGGCGGGAGTGAAGATAAAAGACGTCACCGGGGAAGGCCTCGCGGCCCGGCGGCCGGCGCAGGAGTAGGGACATCTGCCGGTAGGCCACTGCGTGCTTGCTCAGGTCGTCGTAGACCACCAGCGCGTGCTTGCCGCTGTCCCGGTAGTATTCGCCGATCGTGCAGCCCGCGTAGGGGGCAAGGTACTGCATGGGGGCCAGCTCCGACGCTCCCGCGATCACCACGGTGGTGTACTCCATCGCGCCGTAGCGTTTGAGCTTCTCCACCACCTGGGCCACGGTGGACTGTTTCAAGCCGATGGCCACGTAGATGCAGTGTACGTCAGTGTCCTTCTGGTTGATAATCGTGTCGATCGCGACCGCTGATTTGCCTGTCTCGCGGTCGCCGATGATCAGCTCCCGCTGGCCTCGCCCGATGGGGGTCATGGCGTCGATGGCCAGGAGCCCCGTCTGGAGGGGCTCCCTCACCGGCTGACGCGCGACGATCCCCGGGGCCTTGATTTCGATCCGACGGGTGTGTTCGTCTGAGATGTCTCCGAGGCCGTCCACGGGCTCTCCCAGCGCGTTGACCACGCGGCCTGCGAGGGCCGGCCCGACGGGCACCTCCACAATGCGCCCGCTTCGGCGCACTTCGTCGCCCTCGCGAATCTTCATGGCCTTACCGAGGAGGGCCACACCGATGCTGTCCTCTTCGAGGTTGAGGACCACTCCGCTCACGCCGTGGGGGAAGTCCAGCAGCTCGCCGGCCATGCAGTTGTCCAGGCCGTAGACCCGGGCGATGCCGTCGCCCGCGGCCAGGACCGTCCCCACCTCCGCGGTGTCGAGGCCCGTGTCCACGCCCTCGATTTGCTGCTTGATGATTCTGCTGATCTCTGCGACGTCGATACTCATCGAGTCTCCTCCAAAGGGTGGCTCATTCCCCGAGCCAGTCTCGCCGCAGCCGCTCTAAGCGGCCGCGAATGCTTCCATCGAAGAGTTGGTTGCCCATGCGTGCGACCAAGCCCCCAAGAAGGGCCGGATCTTCGCTGAACGTGCAGATCACGTCCCGTCCCGAGACGTGATCCAGGGCCTCCTTGACCCGGCGCTGCTTGGTCGTGTCGAGGGGGGCCGCGCTTCGGACCTCGGCCCGGCCCTTGCCCTCCGCATCATCCAAGAGGCGCTCGAACTGCCACAAAATCCCGGGCAGCTCGTCGGAACGACCCCGCTGGACCACCAGGTCCCAGGTCCGGGTCGCTATGCGCCCCAGGCCCAGATGCGTTGCGATATCCTTTACCAGCGATGCCTTGCGGGTCCGATCAACCAAGGGGCTCATCAGGAGACCCCGGAGGACAGAAGAGGCTGTCACCGCCTCCTCAGAGCTGCGCAATTCCGCCAGGAGTGAACGCCCAGCGGCCGCGTCGGCGCTCAGACCCATGAGGGCCTTCGCATAGCGGCGGTGAGAGGTGCCGATGCGCATCATTGGGCTCGAGGTGCTCACGAAGCGCCCCCCTCACCCTGCGCCGCGTCGAGCCCCGCAACGAAGTCGCCAAAGAGCCGGTCATGGTTCATGGTGCCTTGCTTCGCTGCGATGAGGCGCTCGGCCTCGTCCAGGGTGAGTTCGGCCAGCTCTCGGGTGAGGGTACGCTGCATCGCTGTGCGCTCGGCCTCTGCTGTGACCTGGGCTGTAGCCTTGATTTTTGAACGCTCATTCGTTGTGCGGGTTCGGATCGTCTCGGCCAGGCGGTCGCCCTCCGCGGTGAAGGTGCTCTGGATCTCCTCGGTGCGCGCGGGCATGTCCTCGAACGCTGCCTTGGCCGTTTCCTCCCGTCCTTTGGCCGCGGTGAGCGCTTCCCCGGCCTCGGTGATCTCCGACCCCACGGCTCGGGATTTATCTCGGAGCGCGGCTTTGATCTTGTCCCCGGCCAGCATGTAGACCAGGCCCAGGAAGACCACGAAGTTGATCAGGTAGTAGCCGTGATGCTTGAGCGACACCCCGTGGCCCTCCGCACCGGCGAAGGCCAGCGCGGGGAGAGCAAAGACGAAGCAGGCTGTGAGGAAGACCAAGGACTTCGTTCGCGTTTCCATGGTCAGCCTTCGATGTTCAAGTGGGTCACGAGCTGCTCGGCCAGCTCCCGAGATGAACGGCCAAGATCCGGTAGAATACCCTCTCGGCTTCTTTCGAGGCGTTCCTGCTCTGCCTGGACCTGCCGGGAAGCTGCGGACCGGGTCTCGGCCAGGGCCGTGGCCTCCCTGGCCAGGGCTGCCTCCCGCTGCTCGTTTCGTTCAGCCGCGCCAGCCCGGTTGGCGTCGTCGAGCCCCGCCTGGACGGTCTCCTCCAGGCGCGTGGCCCGGATGGCGGCGGCCTCGGCCTCGGCACGAGCCCCCTCGGTGCGCTTGCGGCGTTCCTCGAAGAGCGCGAGGAGAGGCTGAAAGGCCAGCTTGTTCAGAACAACCAGGAGGGTCAGAAAGACTGCGATCTGAAAAAAAACCGAGATATCGAGGTCGATCAGCCCTGCTCTAGCGATGTGGGGTCCCAATGTCACCTCCCCGGCGCTAACGGCCACTTTCATAACGCATCGCGCCTATCAAATCAAATTGTTTCTCTCTTGTACAAGCCCTATCCTCGGAGGGAAGTCATCCCCGGAGGTCCACTGATGATTCGCCCCGCCGTTTGCCTCTCAGTCGCCACGCTTCTGATACTCACCGCGTGTTCCGGTCCGCCCATCGGGGAGCGAACCTCGGCCATCGATTTCCTATGGGTGTCCCGCCCCGGTGGGGAGTACGAGGGCGGCCTTTCCCACGCAGTGATCCATGTTGCCCCCTCGGACGAACCGGGCCTCCAGGTCGGGATCTTCGAAACCAAGGCAGCGGGCACAGGGCCCTCGTGGCGCGCAACGATCTGGCAGTCCGTCCTCCTCGGGAGCATCTTCGCCGGGACCTTCCCCACGGAGCATCGCTACTGGATCGAGACCGAGCGACTCTCGGAGAAGGTCGACGGTCCCTCTGCAGGCGCGCTCTTCACCGTGGCAGTAGTCGCTGCGCTGCGTGACGACGCGGTGCGTCCAGACGCGACGATCACCGGCACGATAAATCCCGACGGGAGCATCGGTCCAGTGGACGGCATCGTCCAGAAGTTCGACGCTGCCATAACCGCGGGGAAGCGCCGCCTCGGCTATCCTGCAGGGCTGCGGTACACAAAAGATCTCGTCACTGGGAAGAAGGTGGACCTGGAGCTCTTCGCGAAAGAGCGAGGCGCTAAGGCCGAGGAGCTGCCGGACGTCCAGGCAGCGTACGAGTTGATGACGGGCCGGAGTCTCCCTTTGCGAAACCCCCTAGACCCCGAGGACATGGCCCTGGGCGAAAATACGCGCCTGCTCCTGACCCTCAAGGCAGAGGTCTGGCGCGTCCAGTCCCAGGACCTCTTCAAGTTGTGGACGGAGGCCCACCCACACGCGTCGCCTCAGGGAAAGGCCATCTGGGAGGAGGCGAACAATGCCTGGCAGCACTCAGAGGAGATGTCACGCAAGGGCTTGGCCGCGGTGGCCTACTCCGAGGCGGTCCAGGCCTACAGCTATGCAGCGGTGGCGACCGCGATGGAGCCCTTCGGCGCGGCCCTCGGCAAAGGTGAATGGAAGAAGGCCCTGGCCCACGTCTCCGGCCTTGTTGAGGAGGCAGATGGGGAGCTCAAGGGCATGCTCGACCGCATGGCCGACCTGCGCCTGCGGTCCCATGGGGACGCGGTCCAGGCCCTGGATGCATACGAGGCGATCCTCCATGCGTTCGGTTCTCTCCAGGTGGCAGCGGGCACGCAGTCCGGCCTGCTGGAGCGCCTGGTCAAGGGAGATGGGAATCTGAAGAGCTTGACCGAGGAGCTGGTGCGGGAGGCTTCGTCGCGCCTGACCGAGATCCAGATCGCGCTGGTCTATTTGCGGGTGGCTCGGGACTACCTGGCCCTGGTTGACCTGGAGCGGGAGGGCCGCCGTGTCCCGGTGGACCCCGCGGCCCTGGAGGAGGTGCGGGGCGTATTCGAGGCAGCGGCCGAGGCCAACCTCGAGTACTTTGACACCGTCTATATCGGCATCCTGGCGGACCGGGCGAAGCTTAACCCCGACACGATCCGCCAGGAACTGCTGCGGACGGAGCGGACCTACCGGACAGCATTTTTCAACCTCAAGTTCCCGAAGACCCTCTTCGCGAACCTCGCCCCCGCTGGGACAGCGTCGCACAACCTGGCCCGCCTGAGCGGCGCGCTGTCGTCGTTCTTTGCTTCCTCGTCCCTCATCGTGCGATACGTGGTCCTCGAGGTGCGCGAGGAGAAGGGCGTGATCAAGGGTCTTCGTCGGGAGCAGGGCCTGGAGACGCTGCTCGCGTTGGCCGAGGAGGCTGCCAGGGTCCACGCAGCGGTGGCTCTGGATCGTCTGGGCGCTGTTCCTGTCTCAGCTCGCATCGAGTACGAGCTCGGTCGCTGGCGCCATGGCCAAAAGGAGCTGTCGGATCGCCTGGACGCGTTGTCCCACTACTGGCGTGCATCGAAGTGGTGCCAGTTGGCGATCTCGCTTCATGCGTACGAGCGTAAGCTGGAGAGGGAGAGACGGGCGAAGAAGTAGCGGCTCAGCCGCCGTGCACTTCCTTGACGAGGAAGTCCACGATGTGCTGCGGGGTCTTCTCCGTGGCGAGCTTGGAGCCGATGATGTTGGCGATTATCGCCGCCGGCGCACCGATCCACGCGAAGTACCATGCGTTGAAGTATTCGGTGATGAAGGAAGCGGCCGGGAGGTTCCAGCCGTACTTGCCGCCGATGAAGTAGAGGATCGCCAGCAGGGACACGGTCGAGCCTGTGATCAGCCCAGCCCAGGCCCCGGTACGGTTTGAGCCGCTCCACCAGATGCCGAGCACGAAGAGCGGGAAGATGGTGCAGCCGGCGAGGGAGAAGGCCACGGCCACAAGCTGGGCGATGAGGCCGAGCTTGAGCAGCGCGATCATCGTGACGATGACTGCCATGGCGATGGTGCCCATGCGGGCCATGAACATCTGCTTCTTCTGGCTCGCCTCGGGATTGAACACCCGGAAGTACAGGTCATGGGAGAACGCTGACGCGCCCGCCACCAGGAGCCCTGAGACCGTGGAGAAGGCAGCGGAGACAGCGCCCGCGGCCAGGAAGCCGACCACCAGCGGCAGGACGTCGCCGATCTGTGCGGTGTAGACGACGATAGCGTCCTTGGCCAGGGCGCCGACGTCCGGGTTGGCGGAAAGGACCTTGCCGAGGACCGAGTAGGCCGGCGAGAGCCAGTAGAGCAGGCTGATGAAGAAGAGCCCCCATACCACGGACCAGCGGGCGTCCCGGCTGCGGGGCACCACGTAGAAGCGTTGGATGACGTGGGGCAGCCCGGCGGTGCCGATCATCAACGAGAAGCAGATGGCGATCCAGCGGAACGCCGTCTGACCGGTGGCCGGATCCCAGGGCATTGCGTACTCAGGCGACGGCAGGATGCCGAAGCCGTGGCCAAAGGAGTTGAACGCGCTCTTTACCTCGGGGATCAGCCCGTGGACCACGTCTGACACGATTGCGCCGTACCCGACCATGGGCACGATCGCGAAGTAGTCGAACTTGCCCAGCAGGAGGAAGAGCGGAATCACGAAGGAGATGATGATGACCACGTACTGGATCTGCATGTTCTTCGTTACGCCCAGCATACCGGAGATGAGCGTGTAGAAGAGTACCACGGACGAGCCCAAGATCACCGCTACCGGGTATTCCACGCCGAGGATCCACTTGAACATCAGGCCGATGCCAGCGAACTGCCCGACACAGTAGGAGATAGAGATCAGGATCGCGATGATCGCGCCGAAGGTGCGCAGGCCCTTGGAGTAGTACCGGTCACCGATGAAGTCCGCTGCCGTGTACTTGCCGTAGCGCCGAATCTGCCCAGCCATAAGGACGAGCAGCAGCACGTAGCCGCCGGTCCAGCCGACGACGTACGCGAGGCCGTGGTAGCCGGAGCCGTACATGATGGCGGCCATGCCCAGGAAGGACGCGGCGCTCATCCAGTTTGACGCAATCGCCATCCCCGCACCGGCTGCGGAGATCTTGCGGCCCGCTGCCCAGTAGTCAGAGGTGTCCTTGGCGCGGTTGAGCAGGCCGACCATGACAAAGACCGACAGGATGATAATCAGGATGATGGCCGGTCCGACCTTGAAGGACCCCTCAAGGGTCGTGACGCTTTCGCCGGCCAACGCCACGGACGAGAGGAGCAGCATGGAGAGGATCAGCAGCAGCGCTCCGGAGATTTTTGTAAGGAATGACATCAGTTATCCTCCTTCTTCATCCGCCCGTGCTTGATCATTACACGGTCGATCATCTTCGCGTACACAAAGCACAGCAAGACGAAGAGGATCAGGAGGCCCTGGGCCGTGAACCAGTAATGGAACGGGAAGCCCAGGAACTGGAAGTCCGTCAACACACTCTGGTTATGGACGAGGTAGAGGTCCATGACTCCCGGGATGTCCTTCTTGACCGCGTCCGAGAGCGCAGTCCCCTGGACAGGGACCATGGACGAGGGGAGGAGGCCCCTCATGAGCAGGTCAAAGCCCTTGTCCTCCAGGCCGATGGCACCGATGGCCGTCTCGACGGCCTTGGTCTTGTCTTCCGCTGCAACCTGTACCTTGAAGCCGGCCCGCTGACCTTCGGGGAGGAGGCCCAGGATCGTCGCCGAGAGGGCCTGCTTCAAGGTCTCCTTATGGGGCGCCTTGACCGCTATGTTTTTGCCAAGCACGGACAACGTCACCTTGGCAAAGGCCTTCTTCTGCTCAGTCGTGGCCTTGCCGGCTTCGACCTGGCTCCACACACCCTTGTAGATGCCGTGGTTGGCCTCCGGCGTCGGCGTCTGCAGCACCAAGATGAGGAGCTGGAAACCGAAGACAGCCACGGCCCAGATGACCACCAGAGTGGTGATGAGCTTCATGTTGTCTTTGGCATACGCTGTCTGGGGCAGGAAAAGATTCACAAACGTCGGCGCGGAATCAATTTCCTGGGCGTCCCCGGTCGCAGGGTTGTCTGTCATCACGACTCCTCCTCCATATCGAACATTGAAATCCCTCAACGACTACCTTACGGTGATTCATCGAACCGAATGAACGTATCGGTCCATTTAAGTTGAGCGGGATAAAACAGGTAATGGACCGAACAGTCAAGCAAAAACTTGTCTGACGCTGCAGTTTTTGACGCTAGCTGACCCCCGTGGGCACCAGCGTTCCATGGGGGGCGTGACGCTTTGCGTCAGCTATAGAGCAGATGAAGTGGCCGTCAAGCAGACGACTGTCTACTTGTTTTTGATGAGGTGTTCGACGACGGCCGGATCGGCCAGGGTCGAGGTGTCACCGATCTGGTCGGCTTCGTTCGAAGCGATCTTGCGGAGGATCCGCCGCATGATCTTACCGGAGCGGGTCTTGGGCAGGCCCGGCGCCCAGTGGATCACGTCGGGGGTCGCTATGGGACCGATCTCCACGCGCACGTGCTTGACCAGCTCCTTCTTGAGCTCGTCATTATACTCGTTGCCCACGGTCAGGGTCACGTAGGCGTAGATGCCCTGGCCCTTGATGGCGTGGGGGAAGCCAACCACTGCGGCCTCGGCCACTGCGGGGTGAGACACGAGTGCGCTCTCGACCTCTGCTGTGCCCATGCGGTGCCCGGAGACGTTGATCACGTCGTCGACGCGACCGGTGATCCAGTAGTAGCCGTCCGCGTCGCGGCGAGCGCCGTCGCCGGTGAAGTAGTACCCCTTGAACATGTCGAAGTAGGTCTCTTCAAACCGCTTGTGATCGCCATAGAGCGTCCGCATCTGGCCCGGCCAGGGCTGCTTAATTGCCAGGATGCCGGATTGCTCGCCGTCGCCGGTCATCTCGTTGCCGTTCTCATCGAGGATCGCCGGTACCACGCCAAAGAAAGGCAAGGTCGCTGAGCCGGGCTTCGTCGCTATCGCGCCGGGGAGCGGGGTGATCAGGATGCCGCCGGTCTCGGTCTGCCACCAGGTGTCAACGATGGGGCACTTCTCCTCGCCGACCTTGGTGTGGTACCACTTCCAGGCCTCGGGGTTGATGGGCTCGCCCACGGTGCCGAGGAGCCTGAGGGAGGAGCGATCGGTCTTCTCCACGAAGTCGTCGCCCTGGGCCATGATCGCGCGGATAGCGGTGGGAGCCGTGTAGAACTGCTGCACCTTCCACTTGTCTACCACGTCCCAGAATCGGGACGCGTCCGGGTAGTTGGGCACGCCCTCGAACATGACGGACGTCGCGCCGTTGGCCAGGGGACCGTACACGATGTACGAGTGGCCCGTGACCCAGCCGATGTCCGCGGTGCACCAGTACACGTCGCCGTCGTGGTAGTCGAAGACGTACTTGTGGGTAACCGCGGTGTAAACCATGTAGCCGCCCAAGGTATGGACCACGCCCTTGGGTTTGCCGGTGGAGCCGGAGGTGTAGAGGATGAAGAGGGGGTCCTCAGCGTCCATCCATTCGGGCTCGCACTCGGGGGACGCTGTCGCCATCGCGTCGTTCCACCACACGTCGCGACCATCTGCCATGGTGGTATCGAGGGAGGGCACCCGGTTGACCACGACGCAGTGCTCGACGGTGTGCCCTTCGGCCTTGCATAGATCCATGGCCTTATCCGCGTTGGCCTTGAGATCCACTGGTTTCTTGCCGCGCCAGGTGCCGTTCGCTGTGAGCAGCACCGTACAGGTGGAGTCGATGATCCGGTCCTTGAGTGCTTCGGCGGAGAAGCCGCCGAACACGATGCTATGGATGGCGCCGATCCGGGCGCAGGCCAGCATGGAGAAGGCCAACTCAGGAATCATAGGCATGTAGAGGGAGACCCGGTCGCCTTTCTTGACGCCCAGGCCCTTGAGCACGTTGGAGAACTTGTTGACCTGCTCCGAGACCTGCTTGTACGTGAAGACAGCATCCTCGGTGGGTTCGTTGCCCTCCCAGATGATGGCCCGCTGGTCGCCGCGGGTCTCGAGATGCCGGTCGATGCAGTTGTAGGAGATGTTGGTCTTGCCGCCTTCGAACCACTTGATGTCGATTTCGCCTTCGCGGCGATCGTAGTTGTGGGACCAGACCTTGCCCCATTTCTCCTTCCAGTAGAAGCCCTCAGCGATCTCGCCCCAGAATCCCTCGGGATCCTTGATGGAGCGGTCGTACATCGCTTTGTATTCGTCGATGTTCTTCAGCCAGGCCTTGTCCGAGAACGACTTTGGCGGGTAGTATTTGCCATTGTCGTCAACCATTCGGTCGTCCGCCATCTTGAGATCCTCCTCTGCAAGAATTCATATTAGAATCAAACCGCAACACTGCGTCGCGATATCTAAAGAAAACCAATTATTTTCCGACCCTTCTGGCCGAACCTGAGTTGTGGTAGCACGCTCCCCCGGAGGGTGTCAACCGCTTTGTGCAGCGCGTTATCGGGAAATTTGCCAGCCGCCCGGAGTGCCGGTATAGTACGGTTGTGGAGAGTGCAATGATGAATGCGGGTCGAATTCTGGTGATGTTGTCGTTTCTGGTCGCGTCCGGCGCTGCAGCGCAGGAAGGTCCCGAGCCAGATCCGTATGCGCGCGGATTACATAAGGACGCGGTCCCTTTGGAGCCAGACCCGGAGGAAGCGGCAGGGGCCTCGGACTCTGTCGAAGATCCTTTCAGCGTCTACTCCAAGGGGCAGATCCAGGAGATCTACATCGACGAGGACTACAGGCTCTATGACTTGCGCCCCTACCAGGGCCTCGTCCCCGGCCATCCCGAACGAGGCGAGCCCGAGGACGGCGTGGTCCCGTCCGGCACCGGGGACGTCGTCGTGATCCGGCGGATCGGTTTGGAGCAGAAGGAGTTGTTCTCACGTGTCTTTGCTGCTGTGGACGTGGCCATTACTCCGTGGGTCTACGACAACTACGCCACTGCAGACGCAAACCCGGGGACCCCCTACCGCATCATCCTCGAGATCGTCGGCGGGAAGATCCCCAAGCGGAACGACCGCCGCCCCCTGGACGCCCGGGCCTTCAACAGCCCCATCCTCGATATCCAGGGCGTCCTTTTTGAGGGAGGCGCACGGGTGATCATCACCCTCAAACGAAAAGCCCGTTATCTCCCCGCCCAGTCTGGTCAGACCCTCTACGTTGACATCGAGCGCTGAACCACGTAGGCTCCACCTTGGCGCGAAGGGCGCCCTGGCACTATTGAGGTTCAGGACATGACGGACGACTCCAACGGAACTCCCACAAAGAAGCCGAAGACCCGCGTGGTGGCGCGCACTACCTATCGGATGGATCGCGGGCGCCTGAAGCGTTTCGTGCGCTGGGTCAAG
>CAYOTU010000048.1:0-13357 GCA_964406905.1 uncultured Myxococcales bacterium
GTGTTCTAGAATACATGGACCAGACATAAATCTGGAGGCCTCCCATGATGTTGGCAACCGCTCGGGAAGCACTCAGACGATTGCAGCCCTTGCCCTTGTTCCGCGCTCGACCGCAATGCACGTTTACATACGATGGCCGCGACGTGGAGTGGGAGCGATGCGTGTATAACGCTGCCGCGCTGCGGCTGGACGGCATGGTCTATGTGTTGTACCGGGCCCTCGGGGAAGACGGCGTCTCCCGCCTGGGTCTCTGGTGGAGCGAAGACGGCGTGACCCAGGCCGGCCGGCTCGATTTCCCCGTCTTCGGCCCGGAGGTCGGGTATGAGATGCCGCCAGACCCGGAGGCCCGGCGGGCGGAGCAGATTCGGGAGCACGGCATGGTTCGTGAGGTGGGAGGCACCGAGGATCCCCGGCTGATTCCGGTAGGCGACCAGCTCTATATGTTCTACACAGCGTATGGGGACATTGCCAGGCTAGCCGTGGCTCGTATTCCGATCCAGGAATTCCTGCGCGGGGTAAGGGAATGCCGCAGCTACGAAGAATGGCAGCCGCTCTGGGAGCGCCTGGGCATGGTCTATGAGAGCGAGATGGACAAGGACGGGTATCTCCTCCATGTCCAGGTCCGGGAAAAATGGATTCTCTTTCACAGGATTCACCCCGATATCCAGGTGGTGGAGTTGGATGAACTGCGCTTCCCGTTACAGGACCCCGGCAAGACCCTGCTCAACCCTCGCCCGGGAATGTGGGACGAAGAGAAGATCGGCGGCGGTGCTCCCCCAATACGAACCGAGCTGGGCTGGGTACATATCTACCACGGCGTCAGCGTCCGTAACGGGCGACGCACCTACGTGCTGGGGTCCTTTGTGACACCGCTTGACGATCCTTTCCAGGTCATCCGGCGTTCTGCCCTGCCCATCATGGTACCGGAGGAGACCTGCGAGCTGGAGGGATGGGTTCCCGACGTGGTGTTTACTTGCGGGGTGGTTCCAGTCCGCAAGGACAGCCGGGAGTTGCTGTCAGCGGAGGACGATGTCCTCGTGTACTACGGGGGAGCGGACGAGGTGATGTGCGTCGCGACCGGCAAAGTTGGTGAAATAGCGGGCCTTTGAAGCGCTGTTCAGCGAAAGGAGAAGGCATGAGACTGATTCTCTTGCTCCTGTGTATGTTTGCTACCGCGTGCGGTGCGGGTAAGGGAGAAGGGGAGAAGCGAACGGTCATTGTGTTCAGCTACGATGAAGGCGGCGCGCTCA
Source organism: uncultured Myxococcales bacterium (assembly GCA_964406905.1). Classification (GTDB taxonomy): domain Bacteria; phylum Myxococcota_A; class UBA9042; order CAIXZC01; family CAIXZC01; genus CAZNWW01. The sequence goes on from CAYOTU010000048.1 coordinate 1,251, forward strand.
AGGAGGCCGCGCTGGATGTATTGATCGAGCGATTCGAGGAGGCCAACCCGGAATACCGAATCCAGAAGCACAGCCTTCCGGGAGTGACCGAGATGGAGCGGACCTTCTACCTGACCAGCTTCAAAGCCGGCTCCAACTTCGTGGACCTCTTTGAGCTGGATCCCATCTGGACCAGCGAGTTCGCTGCCGGGGGGCTGCTCCTGCCTCTCGATGACTTCGCTGATCAGGAGTTCCAGGATGCGTATCTCCCCGCAGCCCTGGAGGCTGCCCGCTACGACGGAGTACTATACGCGTTGCCCTACTACGCAACCTACGGGGGCCTCTTCTACCGCACCGACCTGCTGGACTCGTTTGGGTTCTCCCCCCCGAATACATGGAAGGAGCTGGTGAAGCAGGCAGAGGTCGTGACCGGCAAGGAGCCGGTCCAGGGGCTCTTGTGGCAGGGGCAGGGGAACGAGGGCCTGGTCTGCAACGCCTTGGAGTTCTACTACAGCGTCGGCGGCGAAATACGGGTGGAGGAGGATCGGGTGGTGTTCGACCGTGCCGCATTGGTAAGGACCCTGTCATTGATGCAGGACCTGATCTACCGGCACAAAGTGAGCCCGGAGGACGTCTTGGACCACTTCGGGGAGGATTCGGAGGAGATCTTCGGCGAGCTCGGTGCGCTGTTCATGATCAACACCCAGGCAGCGGCCCGGTATCTTGCGAAGAGCGAGGTGGCCGACCTTTTCTCGATAGCGCCGCTTCCCGGGACCGGCGTCACCTTGATGGGCGGATGGCATCTGGCCGTCAACCGGAACAGCGCGCAGCCTCGAGGCGCGTTTGCGTTCGCGTCCTTTCTGACCTCTCAGGAAGCCCAGCAGTTCCTCTTTGAGAAGCGAGGCCAGGGTCCTGTCCGGCGCTCCTTCTACGAGGAGTCCGGTGCGGAGATGGAGGTCTTGCGCGTCCTGAAGCGCAGCACCCGGTCCCGGCCGGCCAGCCCCTTCTACCAGCCCTGGTCCCGGATGCTGGCCAAGGAGGTACGCCTGGTGCTTCGCCGCGACAAGTCGCCGGAGGAAGGCGCCAGGGCCATCATGGAACAGAGCTCCAAGCTCGACTTCCCGTCCTCGGCTCCGCCGGACTTCAAGGACCGAATCGTACACTGGTACTAGATGAGGGGGTGGGCTTGTGACACCAACATTGGAAACCATCGACTACATCGTCATCGGGGCCTACCTGGTCTTCGCCATCGGGGTGGGACTGGTGCTCTCCCGCAAGGCCTCGGAGAGCTCGGAAAACTTCTTCCTCGGCGGCCGGAACATGCCCTGGTGGCTCATCGGAATATCGATGGTCGCGACCAGCTACGCCGCGGATACGCCTCTGGCCGTCACCGAGATGATCCGGCAGCACGGGCTGCAGCGCATCTGGTGGTTCCTGGCCGGCTGCATGGTGCTCATTACAGGCACGTTCCTCTTCTCAAGGCTATGGCGCCGCGCGAATATCACGACGGACGCGGAGTTCTATGAGATCCGTTATTCCGGTAAATCCGCTGCCTTTTTGCGGGGGTTCAAGGCCGTGTGGACCGGGGTCTTTTTGAACTTCATCACGATGGCCTTTGTCACCCTGGCCATGAGCAGCATCATCACCACTCTGGTGGATGTAAATCGGTGGGTCGCTATCGGGGTGTGCATCTCGGTGGCCCTCGTCTACGCTACCAGTTCGGGCTTCTATGGAGTGGTGGTCACCGACTTTGTCCAGTTCTTCATAGCGATCGGCGGTATGATCTACCTTGCGGTGCTCGCCTGGACCAAGGTCGGCGGCTTTGACGTGATCTCCCAGAAGGTCGGGGAGGCCACGGGCTACGGCTCGGGCACGTTGGAGATCTTCCCTGATTTCTCCAGCTTTAATATGGATATGATGGCCCTCCTCATCTTCATGGGTGTGCTGTGGTGGAACGACGCGGGGGGCTACACCATGCAGCGCATCAGCTCGTGCAAGAACGAGAAGCACGCCATTCTTGCGACTCTGTTCTACGCGATCTTCCAGACCTCCAGGGTATGGATATGGGCAGGTGTAGCGCTGGTCTCCATCGTGCTCTTCCCCAACCTGGGCCACACCGAGTTCGGGGACACACAGGCCTACCCCATGGTGATGAACGCGTACCTGGCCCCGGGCATCAAGGGGCTGCTGGTGACAGCGTTCCTGGCCGCGTACATGTCCACCATCGACACTCATCTCAACTGGGGCGCATCCTACATCATGACCGATGTCTACCGGCGGTTCATCAAGAAGGAGGCCACCGAGCGCCACTACATGCGCGTGACCCGCATCGTGGTGGTCCTGTTGATGCTGGGCGCGGCCTGCCTGGTTCCCCTGATCAACTCGGTCACCGCAGCGTGGAAGTTCCTGGCCCTTCTCTCCGCCGGTTCCGGCATCATCATCTTCTTCCGATGGTTCTGGTGGCGGATCACCGCGTTCACCGAGATAACGGCCATGGTCTGCGGGGGATTGATGGCAGTGCTGAACCTGACGCTCAACAGGCTGTGGCCGGAGCTGACCCTCTTCGGGGTGGCCTGGGGCGAACTACGGTTCGAGTTCAAGCTGGCCCTCTTCACCTTGATCGTGTTGCCGATCAGCGCGTTGGTCACCTGGCTGACGCCGCGTGTGGACCGGGACACCTTGGAGTCCTTTTACCGGAGAGTGCGTCCGGGCGGTTGGTGGGGGGTGGTGAGCAAGGAGGCGCGCGCGCTGCCGGGCAAGGCGCTCGGGGTGCGAACCCTGGCGGACTGCGCGGGGGGCTTCTTGCTGACCTACGGCATCTCCCTGGGCATCGGATACTTCCTGCTGCAACGCTTCGCTTACTCAGCGAGCATGTTCGGCCTCGCTGTCCTGGGCGGCGTCTGGGTCTACTTCTGGTTCATGAAAGAAGCCGCCGCGTTGCGTGAGTACTCAGAAAAAGAGCACTGAGATGCAACATGAATTTGTGACGCGGTACCAAGGTAATCCGATCCTGACGAAGGCAGATGTGCCGTACAAGGTCGAGACGGTGCATAACGCGGGTGTGGTCAAGCATAACGGCCAGTACATAATGCTGTTTCGTTCGCATCTGGACACGGGACGGTCGATCATCGGCAAGGCCGTCAGTGACGACGGCTTCACTTTTTCTGTTGACCCCGAGCCGTTCATGACCCCGGCCAAAGAGGGTGATTTCGCGGTGTATGAGGCCTTCGGCGTGGAAGATCCGCGAATCAACCCGCTGGACGACGGGGCTTATTACATCACTTACAGCGCCTATTCCCAACACGGCGTTCGGATCGGCCTGGCGAGGACGACTGATTTCAAGACAATCGAGCGCATCGCGTTCATCACGCAGGCTGACTATCGCAACACGGTCCTCTTTCCGGAGAAAATTCGCGGCCGGTATGTCAAGCTGGACCGGCCGCACTCAGACATCAGCCCGTGGGCCATCTGGATCGAGTACTCGCCGGACCTGCGGCATTGGGGCGATTCAAAGGTCATCATGAAGCCGGTCACGTACCATTGGGACGAGATGAAGATCGGCCCTGGTGCACCGCCCATCAAGACCGACAAGGGATGGCTGAATATCTATCACGGGGTCTTCCCCACGATGGACGGCAGCGTGTATCGTCTCGGCGTGTGCCTGCACAAGCTGGACGACCCCTCGATCATCCTCGGCGTATCGGATCGTTGGATTCTCTCGCCGGAGGACCCGTGGGAGCGGGTCGGTTACGTGCACAACGTGGTCTTCACCTGCGCCGCAGTCCCCGAGGACGACGGCTCGCTCAAGCTCTACTGGGGCGCAGCCGATACCGTCATGTGCGCGGGCACCGCCAACATCGATGAGCTCGTAGACCTCTGCCTGACCGACTCCAGACCACCAATGTAACAAATTCAGCAACGAGAACACGCGTCACACAACCCTGGCCTTGACTTATCACCAACCCCCTGGTTTTCTAACGGCGTCAGAAGGCGAATACGGCTTTCCAGCGGAGGTTTTTCATGGATGTAGCGAAGATACGTGCAGCGCATGAGGTGCTCGCTGAGTTCCACTTCGAGCCGGCGGGGCTCGATAAGGGATATGCGGGGCGAACCCTGCGGATTGACGTGGGATCCGGGGAGTTCCGGATCGATCCGGTGACCCCGCAGATGAAGGAGCTCTGGACAGGTGGAAAGGGCTTTGACCTGTGGCTCATGTCGAAGGAGATCGATCGGGACACGACCTGGGACAGCCCCGACAACCCTATCTGCTTCGCGTCCGGCCCCCTGGGAGGCTCCACGTCCATCACCGGTGCAGGGAAGACGATCGTCACCTCCGTGTCGCCCACCACGGGCTCGATCATGGACTGCAACGTGGGCGGCTACTTCGGTCCCTACCTGAAATTCATCGGCTTCGACGCGCTCACCGTGGTCGGGACTGCGTCGGACGAGGTCATCGTCTTCCTCGACGGGGACAACAATCGCATCACCCTCGAGCGGGCCCCCCTGGAGAGCGTGGACTCCCACCTGCTGTCCGAGGAGCTCACGGAGATGTACGCTGAAAGCGAGGACGACAAGCGCAACGTCGCTGTGGTCTCCGCTGGCCGGGGAGCGGAGCACACCCACCTCGGCGTCCTCAACTTCTCCTTCTACGACTGGCGCCGCCAGGTCCCTCGCCTCAAACAGGCGGGCCGGGGCGGCATCGGCAGCGTCTTCCGCAAGAAGAAGATAAAGGCCCTGGTGATCAAGCGACGGGACGTCAACCCCGCGTGGGTCGTCACCAAAAGCAAGGCGGCAAACCTCATCGACACCCGCTCGGCCGCGTCGCCCTGCGTAGCGGACGAGCGGACAGCGGTCAAGGCCATCTGCGAGGCCTGGGGCTCGGACAAAGAGTGGTCCATTGAGATCCTCCAGGATGTCCAGGCCCGGTTCCAGCGCCTGACCCACTCCGCGCTCGATGAGGTCTGCAGGAATACGGGCGCGCCCAAGGCCTGGCTCTACCGCATCGCCACCTTCTACGATTCCTTCAGCTTCACCCCCCAGGGGGAGCATCGGATACAGGTCTGCACCGGCAACGCGTGTCAGGCCCGGGGCGCGGCCCGGATCCTTGAGGAGTTCTCCGCAAAGCTCGGCGTGGCCGACGGCGGCACCACCGAGGACGGCAAGTACACCCTGAAGGGGGTCTCCTGCCTCGGCATCTGCGCGGCCGCACCTGTGGTGAAGGTCGGCGACGCGCTCTACGGCGGCGTGACCCTGAAAGACGTAAAGAAAATCCTGGCCGGCACCGCGGCACCCCTGGACGACGCTGAGGCCGGCGCTTGCGAGGGCTGCACCGGCAGCGAGCAGCGGATCGCGCTCCGCAACAAGGGCGCGGCCGCCGGCGGCTACGCTGGCGCAACCGTTGCCCTGGGGCAAACCCCGGAGCAGCTCATCGAGGCCATGCAGACCTCCGGGCTGCGTGGACGGGGCGGCGGTGGTTTCCCCTCTGGAGAGAAATGGGCAGCGTGTCGAGACGCGTCAGCCGCGTCAGACACCGCGCCCGTCATCGCGTGCAACGCAAACAGCGGCTGGGCAATCCTGGAGGCCGACCCCCACGCGGTCATCGAGGGCATGCTGGTTGCCGCGCTGGCCCTGAACGCAACAGAGGGCCTGATCTACCTGGGACCGGGCAATCCGGTCGCAGCGGCCAATCTCGACCGCGCTATCGACGAAGCGAGGGACAAGGGCTGGCTCGGCGCGGACATCCAGGGTGCGGGCAAGACCTTCGACGTCCGGGTCCACCTGGGCGCCGGCGGCTTCATCGCCGGCGAGTCCTCCTCTGTCCTCGCTGCCATGAGCGGGCGGGTCGGCGAACCTCGGGCCGAGCACGTCCACGGGACAGAGGCCGGCGTTCGGGGAGAGCCGACCCTGCTCCACAACGTCGAGACATGGGCCAACGTCTCCGCCATCGCCGAAAAGGGCGCTGAGTGGTTCCGGTCCCTGAGCGCTTCCGGCGCATCGGCTGGCTCAAAAATCGTATCCGTGAGCGGTGCTGTCCGCTGCGGCGGCACCTTTGAGGTGCCCCTGGGCACGTCCCTGGAAGACCTCTTGAATCGATTCGCTGGGGGCATGGCCGAGGACGAAACCTTGAAGGCCTTCCATGTGGGCGGCGCGTCCGGCGGCTTCCTGCCAGCAACGGCCGGCGACACGGTCCTGGACTACGAAGCCCTGGCAACAGCGGGCACGATAATGGGCAACGGGGTCGTTGTGGCGCTGGGTAACGGGACCTGCATCGCTGACAACCTCCTCTCAACGGTGACCTTCCTGGCCGACCAGAGCTGCGGCCAGTGCACCCCCTGTCGAGAGGGACTGCAAGGAGCGAAGGCCGCGCTGGGCCGCATCTGCGGCGGCACAGGTAGCCTCGGGGACCTCGGTCTCCTGGAGGAAATCGCAGAGGTCCTGGCAGAGACCTCGATGTGCGGCTTCGGCCGCACGGCCGCGCTGCCCATCCGCAGCGCGCTGGCCCACTTCCGAAGCGAATTTGAAGCCCACGTCGAAGAGGGCCGATGCCCCGCTGCGGTCTGCAAGGCCCTCATCCGGTACGACATCAATGACAAGTGCACCGGCTGCACCCTCTGCGCCATAAAGTGCCCGGTGAATGCAATCACCGGGATAAAGAAGGGGCTCCACGTCATCGATCAGGACATCTGTACGAAGTGTGGGACCTGTTTCGACGTCTGCAAGTTCGACGCGGTGGAGGTGCGCTGATGGCAACACAGAAGATAACCATCCAGATCAACGGCAAGGACCTCTCCGTCACAAAGGACACCACCCTCCTGGCAGCGGTGCGAATGGCCGGGGCCTACGTGCCGACCCTCTGCAACCACAAAAAGTTGACGCCGTCGGGGACCTGCCGCCTCTGCATATGCGAGATCGAGGATGGCGGCCCGCGGCGTCTGGTCACCTCATGCTCATACCCGGTGCGCGGCCCCCTCAAGGCCTGGACCGACACGGAGCGCGTCCTGAAAAACCGCAAGCTGCTCCTTGAGATGCACCTGGGCCGCTGGCCCGAGGTCCCGCTCATCCAGAACCTGGCGAAGCAGGCTGGCGTCACCGAGTCACGCTTCACCAGCGACCTCACCGAAACGGCAGCGGACGCGTGCATCCTCTGCGGCCACTGCGTGCGGGCCTGCGAGGAGTTCGCGCTGGAACGGATCCTCGACTTTGCCGGGCGCGGCATCGCTCGGCACATCGACATGCCCTTCGGCGAGGTTGACTCACACTGCGTAGGCTGCACCTCTTGCTCCTACACCTGCCCCACGGGCGCAATCAAGATCGTCGACGACGCGAACGGCCCAGTGGACCCCGAAAAAATCCGCAACTATGGACTGAAAGTAGCGGAGGATATGGCCACCCTGGACGCGGACCAATGCCGGATGCGCGAGGTGGGCACGGGCAACATCGTAGACGTAATGGACGCGTACGACCTGCTCCCCTGCTTCAACTACAAGTTCGGCTCCCACGAGGACGCGAAGAAAATCTACAGCGGCGTCTTCAAGGAGTACTGGACCCAGGGCATCTCCGACGGCTGCTGGAAAGGTTGCACCATGGCCTGCGCCAAGGCTGCGGACAACTACGAACTGAAAACCGGCCCCTACGCGGGGGACAGGGTCACCGTGGACGGCCCCGAGTACGAAACCATCGCTGGCTGTGCGAACATGGGCTGCTTTGAGCCCGAGTTTGCCATGGAGTTCAACTTCTACTGCGACACCTACGGCGTGGACACGATCTCGGTGGCGACCACCCTGGCCTTTGTCATGGAATGCTACGAGGCCGGAATCATCGACAAAGAATACACCGGCGGCATGGAGCTGCCCTTCGGCTCGACGGATGCTGTGCTTACCCTGCTCCACCAGATGGCCGAGGGCGAAGGCTTCGGTATCGAGGTCGGCCAGGGGATCCGGTGGCTCAAGGAGAAGTGGATAGCGGAAGAGCGCGGCGACGCGCAGTTCATCCGTGACATCGGCATGGAGGTCAAAGGCCTGGAATTCTCCGAGTACGTCTGCAAGGAGTCGCTGGCCCAGCAGGGCGGCTACTCCATGGCCAACAAAGGCCCGCAGCACGACGAGGCCTGGCTAATTTTCATGGACATGGTCAACAACCAGCTCCCCACCTTCGAGGACAAGGCAAAGGGTCTCAACTACTACCCCCTCTGGCGGACCTGGTTCGGACTTTGGGGCCTGTGCAAGCTGCCCTGGAACGACGTGGTCCCCTCGGACAACTACAAGGAAGAGACCCCTGCCAAGGTCTCGGGCCACGTGCGCGGCTACTTCCGCGCGGTCGAAGGACTCCTGGGCATCGACGACATGTGCGAGGAGAAGATGCTCCTCCAGTCCGGCCGGGCATACAACCTCCAGCGGCTACTGTCTTACATGCTGGGGAGGGGCACAGCGGAACACGACGACCCGCCCTACCGCGCTGTCGGCCCCGTGACCGTGGAGGAGTATGAGTCCAGATCCGAGCGCTACGACAAGCAGCTCAAGGAGCAGATCGGGATCGATCCCGAGGGTCTCGCGGTCGAGGAGAAGATGGCCGCGGTCCGTAAGCACCGCGAGGAGCAGTACGCCACCATGAAGGCCGTGGTCTACAAGCACCGGGGCTGGGACGAGAACGGCGTGCCGACCAGGGCACATCTCCAGGAGTTGGGCATCGACCTCCCGGAGGTCCTGAAGATCCTGGAAACCGGCCCTCGCTGATGAACGAGAAGGACTCCATCTTCACCCGCAACGTCCCCGGCATGACAGATCGTCTGGCGCGCTGCTGCGTCGGGGTGGCGGGCTGCGGGGGGCTGGGGTCCAATGTCGCAGTGGCGCTCACCCGGGCCGGCGTGGGGCATCTGATCCTCGCTGACTTTGACAAGGTCGAGCCCTCCAACCTCAACCGCCAGAGTTTTTTTCATAAAGACATCGGTAGACGGAAGGTCGAGGCCATAGCGGATCAGCTCCGCGCTATCCAGCCCGGCATCTTCCTCGACCTCTTTGACAGCGAGGTCACCCCGGACAACACCGCGGACTTCTTCGGTGGAGCGGACCTCCTCGTGGAGGCCTTTGACGACGCGGTGGCCAAGGTCCAGCTCATCGAGGCCTGGACCAAGGCATTCCCGAACCGCCACATCGTCTGCGGCAACGGCCTGGCAGGCTACGGCCGCACCGAGGACCTCAAAGTCGTACGTACAGGCCGCATCGTATTCTGCGGAGACATGGAATCGGACATGGCCATGGGCCTGGCCGCACCCAGGGTCCTGGCCGTCGCAGCCATGCAGGCCAACGTAGCCGTTGAGCTGCTCATGGAGGGCGACAAATGATCACCGTCAACCAGCGGGACCAACTCGACTGGAATGAAGGCCTGACCGTCCGTGACGTACTGAACGCAATGAAGTGGGACTACGTCCTCATCGTGCTCACCGTCAACGGTGAGCATGTGGAAAAAGACGACTACGACACCTTCCCCGTCCCCGACGAAGCAGACGTCCGCATCATCCACATCGCGCACGGAGGCTGAAGGTACTCTGCTTCTCAGGGTCCCTTGGCCTGTTCAACGGCGAGAACAAAGGCAAGATGCTGGTTAAGTTTCCCCAACTGCACCGGCCCTACCGGCTCTGCGCAGGAGCGCGGCGCGGGTCGCTCAGGAAATCCAGGAGGTCCCTGGCGAAGGCCTCCGGGGCGTCCAGGTGGGGGTAGTGCCCGCAGTCGTAGGTCGTCAGGGTGATGTCGTGGGACCGGGTCACCGTGTCCCGGCCATGGCGAACCGGGATGATGGGGTCCCTCGTTCCCCAGAACAGGGCGATGGGCGGCAGCACGTCGACCTCCCCGATGCGCTGCGCGGTCTGCACGTGCTGACCGAAGACGTTGATGACACCTTCCAGGGTCCGCTGAAAGGCCCGGTCCGTTCCCGGGATGCGGTTCATCTCGATGAAGCGCTGCTGCTCCTCCGGCTCCATATGCCCCAGGGTGCTCGACAGGTGCTTCAGGAACCAGGGGATGCCGTGGCGCAGGGCCAATGGCGTGAGCTTCCTGCCGAAAAACGGGAACGAGGCGAGGCGCATCCCTATGGCGACCCGGCGCCCGAGCCCGCCCGCGGAGACCAGGGCCAGCCGGTCCACCCTTGCGCGCTGCTCCAGGAGCATCCACTGGGCCACACCCGCGCCGTAGGAGTGGGCGCAGATCGCGGCCCTGTCCACGCCGATGGCGTGCATCCACTCAGAGACCATTCGTGCGTTCCACTCCAGCGTATACGGCGCATCCGGTCGCCCGGAGAGGCCGCTCCCCGGCAGGTCGGGCATCAGCACCCGGTAGCTCCGGGCAAGCCGCGGCGCGACTCTGCGCCAGGTGCGATGCGTATCCATCAGGCCATGCAAAAGCACGAGCGGCGGCCCCGCGCCCAGCTCCCCCCAAGCGATCGTGGTCGCCTGCACCCTGGTCTCGTGCGACTCTCCGATCATCTCCATGGGGGCAGGTTCTCCTTGGATTTGCTGAACGCGCGTGGCAGCCTGATGATACTCGCCCCAGCGCCATCCGTCGAGGGTCGTCCGCGGCCTCGACCGGATCGGCGACCTTGGGGAACGCGTTGGGGTCGGAGGAACGCACAGAGCGCGCCAACACTGGACCAGGAGCCTATTCCACATTGGCGAGCTTGCGTAGGTCTCCGTGGATATTGATGACCCCGACGACTACTCAGCATTCATCATTGATCCCGTCCGCAGCGAGCGCCTCCTGAGTGGTGAGGCCTTCAACATGGGGCGCTACTACTTTGGCCTAAACGCATCACAGGAGCTCCACCCCATGGTCCACCTGAGCCACGCCACCCGGATTACCTTGCTTGCGCATGGTTGCGCCTGAACTGTTCGCGCTGATGATCGGTGCCACAGATCTTGATCCCTTTCGCCCGAGTCGTGCTATGCCAAGAGGGGCCATCCCAATCAAGCAATACCGTCACTGAACGGTTACAGACGCCAGGGCAGCGTCAACAGTCGCCAGGTTTTTCTCCGCCCGAGGGGGCCAGAACTCCGAGTTCCAGCCGGGGCGGGCAGCTTTTCGGTACGCGTCGAGCTTCTTCTCCGCTGTCAAGCGGGCGGTTCCGAGAACAGCCTGGGCCGCGGGGACTCGCTCCCCTTCCGCCGCAGCGAACCAAGCCACGGACTCGTCGTAGCAGCGGTGGAGCGACTTCGTGGGGAAGTTTTCCAGGATCCAGCCATGGAATCCGTCACGGTCGAGGCGATCCAGCGTGCCCGCGTCCCGCAGGATCCCGTAGGCGTTGCAACGCCTACGGTACCCCGTAGCGGTCATGGCGATCTCCAGCAACGAATCGGTCAGCTCGGGCATGAAGGCTCGGGCGAGGAGCGCACAAACGGCCTCGCCTTGCTTATCGAGATCCCCGAGGATCCGAAGCTGCGGGGTCACGGGCAGCTTCGCCTCCTGCTTCAGCGCGTCCCAGCCCGGTGCGGCGACGCGGGCCTCCACCCATTCCATTGCTGCCTTGAGGGTCCCCTTGCTCGCGCTGGAGAGGGTGGTCAGATTCATGTAATGGTACCCGAGGGTCTGGGCCTCGCTGAGCCTCTCCGCCAGGAGGGCCAGGTGGTAGGCGTTGACGCGTTTGTACTCGCCCCGGTCCATCAATTGCTCTATGGCCCTGTCCACCGCGGCAGGGAAGCGTTCCGCAAGGATCACCCGTGCTGACTTCGCGTCGACGCCATAAGGAGAGAATCTGAAATACGCGTCGGTGAGGGTGTCCCCCGTGAGGTCGTCCAGGCGCCCCTCGGTGTGCTGCGCTATGGAGAAGGCCGCGGTCGTTGATGATCGGCGAGCCCCGTTGGGGTAGGACGCGCCGAAGCGCTCCACCATGGCCCGGGCGACCCGCAGGTCCCCCGGATGCTTCAGCAGGAGGTCGTCGAGGAGTTTGTAGGCCGCCGCGTGATCCATGGCGTCGTACAGGTCCTCCGCCTGCCGGAGCCGCACATCGATTCGGACGTCAGTGAGGGTCAGCCAGGCCCATCGCACCTCCAACTCGTCCAGGTGCTTCAAGGCCGCACCAAAGGCCCGGACATCGACGAGTTTCCGGGTCTGCTCCCCCACCACAGCGCGCACAGCGTGGCC
>CAYOTU010000049.1:0-1737 GCA_964406905.1 uncultured Myxococcales bacterium
GGACCTGGCCTCCACTAGGAACCGGCGGACCTGGCTCGCGTCTCGTACCACCTCTCGGCGGAGCACCTTGAGCGCGACCTCCCGCTCGATGAGTTCCTGGCGGGCCCGGTAGACCACCCCCATGCCGCCTTCCCCGAGGACCTCGAGGACCCGGTACCGTTTGTCCAGGAGGCGGCCCGTGAGGATGGAGTCCTCCAGGGAAATCAACGTTGAGCCGTCCCGGGGACAGATCGACAGCGATTCAGGGAAGGTCCCGAAACACTTCGGGCAATACCTGTTCATGGAGTGATTCTCGGGGATGGCCGGGGGGAAGTCAAACTCTGTTGGAAGCGGTGCGTCACACCGTCACGCGGTGACGCGTCACGCGGCCGCTTGAATTGAGGGTAGGTCGTTACGCAGACCTAACCTCCGGCACCCTGCCCATCCCTGGAACGCTCCTTGCTGGGGTACAGGACAGTGGGGCACAAGAACCCCATGGACAACGGAGGTGGATCATGTTGAAGAAGAGGCTTGCGATGGTATTGATGCTGGGGATTGTCGGATGCGGGGCAGATCCCGCGGGGATGGTGAACACGGTGGCCCCGGCCCCGTTCGCCCCTGACGTAGGCGAGATCTCAACGGTGTGGGCCGATGATGACGCTGGGCCGGGGACAAACGTCGAACTGGGGACCGAGGAGGAGGTTCTCTGGAGAGTCGGGCAGGGGGAGGAGGAGGTATCCTGGAGAATGCCCACCTTCCCAGATGACGTGGTTTCCGAAGAGGAAGAAGACCTTGTCTTTGCGGACGAAGGCCCGACGGAGACTCCGGACAGCGGCAGCGAGACCGGCGCGATGGACGATATCGCCGAGGAAATCTACAACGAAGACCCAGCAGATCCCTGCATCGCCTTGTGTGCAGGCGTTATGTGTGGCGTGGTGGAAGGGTGTGACTGTGGGACCTGCGACGACGGCATTCCGTGCACGGTAGACCAATGCGATTACGGCCAGTGCGTGTATCAACCTCAGCCCGAGGCCTGCGACGATGGAAATCCGTGCACCGAAGGACTTTGCACCCTGTGCGAGGGCTGCCTGTACGTGACCTTTCCGGACGGCACCCCTTGCGGAGAGTCAGGCCAGCAGATCTGCATGGACGGGACCTGCATCTGTCTTCCTGACTGTTCGATTCCCGGGACGGACGACGGCTGTGGAGGCGTTTGCTCCTCTCTCGAAGGATGTGCAGATGGATCTCGGGAGGGCTTCCTGGACCTGGACGTCTTCCCGGACATCGCAGGCTGCGGGGGGGCATGGACCGAAGCCGGTATATACGTATACGAGCCGGTCTGCGGACGCACCGCAGGCAACGACGGCGAGAACCCCTGGGGTGAAGGGTGCAACATCAACGACCTTTGTGGCCCGGGATGGCACGTCTGCAATGGACCGGGAGACGTCACCGCACACAGCCCCACGGGATGCGTGGGTGCGACGGACGGCGGGCAGAGTCCGCTGTTTTTTCTTGCGCGCACCTCCCTTTCCAGCGTCTCCGGCGGAATGCAATGCACAGCGGACGCCGACGAGGGGCCATGGAACACCGACGATATCATGGGCTGCGGCGACCTGGGCTGTCCCCTGGAAGCCGACTCCTGCGGTCCGCTTGACCGGGCCTCCCACGACCTCTGCAAATCTCTGAGGCATGTTCCGGGAACCTGCAACTGCACCTTCGCGGGGGACCTGGCGGGGGACCACCAGAACTTCGAGGAGG
>CAYOTU010000049.1:1747-13306 GCA_964406905.1 uncultured Myxococcales bacterium
ATGGAGACCGTCTACTGCCTTCCGATGAGCGGCGGCTGCGGGTGGTGCAGTCCGCTGGACTACTGGGAGGTCCTCCTCGCCGAGCCCCTGGAGGACGCTTGGCACTGCGGCAACGACGGCGTGGCCGAGGCCCTCAACGTAGTGAAGACCGATCCCTTCCGGCAGGGGGGAGTACTCTGCTGCCGGACTCTCTCCCTCTGAGAAGCGCCCAGGAAACTCCCATCGCTTGTCCCATGCCAGAACCATCCGAGAAATTGGAGTGACACCAGAACCTATTCTGGAAAAAGGCTGACCCGCGAGGAGAACACCCGCCGCGCCAGAGTCGGCGTGTAGGCAGGGAACAGGGCCCAGGCGTCCAGGAACGCGTCCAGCGACGGCATCACCGGGCCCCGGTAGCGCTCTCTGCCGTTCAGGGCGATCACTACTGGCCTGGTAGGGTCTGCTACCTCCTCGTTGAGGTACACTGTCAGCCCCGAGATCTCCCCCTCACCGCCCGTGGTCACCTCGATCCTGTTGTTCTTCGCCACCGCCCTGATCTTCGCCCTTCCCTCCCCCGCGATGTAGAGCCAGCGCACTAGTCGCCCCGCAGGCTGCAGGTCCAGGGTATAGGCGAAGTCTGCATAGGACCGCAGCCGGCGCCGCCTCATCCACTCCATGACGTTCGCGTTGTCGTCCCACTGGAAGTTGTGATCCCCGGGGAACATCTTGAAAACGTGATCCATGCCCCGGTTCTCCATGTCCCGCGCAGCCTTCCGTGCGTTGGAGGGAGCGCAGCGGTGGTCTGAAGCCGCATGAATCAGATAAATGCCGACCTTGGCCAGGTTCTCCATGGGCCCCATCTTCGAGGTACGCATCCCGCAACGCGGATTCACCGTCGCCCAGAGATCGGCCAGCCAGGTCCCGAAGTACCAGGCGCCCATCCCCCCTGAGGAGTACCCGACCAGGTGGATCTGATCCGGATCCACATGGAACCGGCGAACAGCGTCCCGCAGTGTGTCCAAAATCCGAACGCGCCCCTTCGCTGTACGCCACTTGCCCCACTCCAGATCCGGAGATACCAGGATGAAGCCCTCACCCCTGGTGTCGTGCCGCCAGTACCTGCGATGGACCCGCAGGCTGTGCCCCGGCGGATTCCCGTGCAACGACAAAATCAGGGGCCACGAACGATCCGAGGTGTAGCCGTCAGGCAGGTCCACCAGGTAGAAACCCGTATCCATCTGCACGACATCCCCATCGGGAAGCGCGCCAGCGGAGGTCCAAGGCGGCGCGGCGCGCAGGACATCCAGAACCTCTCTCAGGCTGCAACCGGCAAGCACGGGGGGCCGGTTTCCCTCCACCGGCCGCGCCAGGTACCGCCGCGCCGCAGCCGCACAGTTGTCTCCCGCAGTGGCAGCGGGCGCGGCCAGAATGAGCGCTGAGATGAGCAAGGGGAACCACATGGCCCGCAGCCTACCGCGACAAAGCAGGATCTGACCACATGGCGCGGAGGGATTCCTTGACTGGGATGGCGGCTCTCCACCCGACCTCTCCGGCGATGCGCCTGACGTCTGCACAGACTTGCGAGACGTCCCCTTTGCGCAGCCGGGACGGGTCAATCTCAATGCTGACAGCCTTGCCCGAGACCTCAATCAGGTCCTCGATGACCTTCCGTATGGACAGATCCCTGCCGGATGCAATGTTGTACGCTGATCCGGGCTCTCCCGACGCGAGGAGGCGATCCAGGGCTTCCACCGCGTCGCGAACGTCCACGAAGTCACGGCGCGGGGAGACGTCGCCAACCTCCAAGCGGTCCTCGCTTTCCCCCAACGCGGAGATCTGCGAGACGAAACACATGGGCACGAGCTGACCCGGCTGTCCGGGGCCGATGAGGTTGAAGATCCGAGCCCTTATCACGGCAAGTCCGTCCTGCGCTGCGGCTGCCAGGGCCACGTGTTCCTGCGCTGCCTTGCTCACCCCGTAGATCGTGGTCGGGCTGAGCGGCTGGTCCTCGTTGATCGGCTGTGCAGCAACGGGGACCGCGCCGTAAACCGCGGCCGAGCTTACCTGGACCACGCGCGTCTGCGATGCAAAGCCCTCGGCAGCGAGCGCCCGGTAGAGGTTGTGGGTCCCCAGAACGTTGACAGCGAGGAGCGCGGCGAGGTCATTCCCACCTATCATGCCGGCCAGATGAAGGACCGTGTCGGGGCGGGCCCACCGGATCAGGTCCCTGGCCGCGTCTGGGGTCCGCAGATCCGCGGACCGGTACCTCGCAATCGGGATCCTGTCGGTCGAGGGCAGGTCGCTCGTCGCCAGAACCTCCACGTCCTGGTGAACCGCGGCCCATCGGCGCAGGACCCAGGCCCCGACAAACCCCGTCGCGCCGGTGACCAGGAGTCGCCCGCTCATGGCACCTGCCCCTCCGGCCCCAGGAGCCGCTCCCGAAGCTCGTCAAAGTCCCGGGACGCGCGGTCATAATCCTCCGGACGGCCGATGTCCAGCCAGTACCCATCGAAGGGGTACGCGCGGACATCGAGCGCCTCAGCAACGCACCGGATCATCAGCTCGTCAAAGCCGAAGGGGCGCCCCTTCGGGATGAGGTCGAGGATCTTACGGGAGAACACGTAGACGCCCATGCTCACCGAGAAGCGCTCCTCGGGCTTTTCGGTGAAGCGGGTGATTCTATGGTTCGGGCCCTCGTGCGCGATGAGCCCGAAGTCAATGCGGAGTCGTCGCTCATAGGTCCCGATGGTAGCCAACGCGCCGCTGTCCAAATGGTGCTGATACAGGGCTGCCAGGTCGAGATCCGTAAGAAGATCCCCATTGATGACAAGGAAGTGCTCCGGCAAGTCATCGATCAGGGTGAGGGGTCCGACCGTGCCCAACGGGGTCTCCTCGGCCGAATAGTCAATGGGCACACCCCACCGGGATCCGTCCCCGAAATAGGCCATGATGAGTTGCGAGAGGTGGCCCACCGTCACCGTTGCACGGTCACAACCGGCCCGGGCGAGCTGCCGCAGGAGCACCTCCATCACGGCCATGTCGCCCAGGGGGACGAGGGGCTTCGGGAGAACCGTGGTGTACGGCTTGAGCCGTGTCCCGCGTCCACCGGCCAACAGAATGCTGCGCATGATCCGTTCTCCTGCCGCCCTGTCTCAGACGGTGTAGTCGATCGTGGGGTACATCTCAGGGTGCGTACGCATGAACTCCACGGTCCGCGCCAGCCCCTCGTCAAGGGAGACCGTCGGGGACCACCCCAGCAGCTCTCGCGCCCGATCATTCGCGCAGAGGAGCGTCATCACCTCGCTATGCGCGGGCCGTACCCGGTCGTCGGTGGACTCGACCCGGGTCCCCGGACGGACCAACGCGCAGAGGCGCTCCGCCAGCTCGCCGATGCTGATGTCCTTTCCGTTCCCGAGGTTGATCGTCTCGCCCACCGCGGCGTCCGCGGCAGAGGCTGCGATAAAGCCTGCCACAGTGTCCCCGACGTAGGTGAAGTCGCGCCGGGGAGCGAGGGAGCCGAGCTGCAGCACCTCTCGGCCGGAGAGAAGCTGGGTGATGATCGACGGGATCACGGCCCTGGCCGACTGGCGCGGCCCGAAGGTGTTGAAGGGACGCACCGTGACCACGGGAAGATTGAAGCTGAGGTGGTAGCTCTCTGCAAGCTTGTCCGCTCCGATCTTGGTGGCGCTGTACGGGGACTGGCCCTGGAGCGGATGAGCTTCGTCGATCGGGACGTAGCGCGCGGTTCCATAGACCTCGCTCGTGGACGTGTGGACCATTCGCTCCACGCCATAACGTCTCACAGCGTCCAGGACGTTCTGCGTCCCGATCACGTTGGTGGCAACGTAGCTGCGCGGTGCGACGTAGCTGTAAGGGATACCGATGAGCGCTGCGAGATGGAACACCAGCCGGCAACCGGCAACCGCCGCGTCCACGCAGCCCGGATCCTCCACGTTCCCTGCGATCACCGTCACCCGGCGCTGTTGCTCCTCGGTGAGGAACCGCAGGTTGCCGCGGTCGTCGCGGCTGTTGTAGTGGACAAGGGCCCGAACCCGATCCCCCCGGTCTGCGAGACGGGCGACGAGATGGCTCCCGATGAATCCCCCCGCACCCGTTACCAGCACATCTGCGTCTTCATGTGTCATCGCACTTCTCCATGATCAACGGCCGAGAGCGTCGAAGAGGTCCAGGTATTTTCCGACGATACGATCTGTAGCGTGGGTCGTGGCGACGTATTCGCTGCAACGCACGCCCGCAGCGCTGCGCTCGGCCTCGTTCTCCAGGAAGTGGCGGACATCGGCTGTCAGGCGCTCCATGGTCCCTGAGACGCGGCCAAGGCCTTGCCGTTGAATCACATCGTCGGGGTCCACCCCCAGGCTCACCACAGGCGCGCCGGCCTGCCACGCCTCAAGGAAGACATTCGGGAACCCCTCTTGGATCGATGTGCTGACCAGGATTCGCGAGCGCGCGTAAAAGGGGGCGATCTGGCTCCAGAACGGAATCGAAGGATCCCCGCCGCTGACATTCGCCAGATGCTGCACGTTTGCCAGCGCGCCCGCCCTCCGTTGAATTCGCTCGAATTGGTCCGAATCCTTCCGTGGGGAGCATATCAAAAAAAAGCGCGCGTCAGGAAGAGCTTCGGCCAGATCGAGGAAGTACTCCGGCCTCTTGTTGTCGTCGCAGCCACCGACCCAGAGCACGTCGATGTCTCTCTCTGCGGGGGCCGGGATCTCAGGCGCCTCGGGGACGAAGGTCGGAATTACGGGCCCTGAAAGGCCAAGGTTGCGGCCACCCTCTTTCTGCTGAACCGCTGTCTGAAACACCGTCTGGTCGAGGACCCGCGTGCCGAGGGCGTAGAGCCACGACGAGAGGGTGGGTGCGGTGCGGACATCGGTGGTGCTGCCGACAATCTTCACCAATCGCCCACCGAAGAGGCGCCGGTAAGTGGCCAGGGAGAAGAGTAGGCTCTGCGGACTGATCATCAAATGTACATCAGCGCGCACGCGCCGGAGAAGAGCCAAGAGACGGGCGATGTCCGC
Organism: uncultured Myxococcales bacterium; assembly: GCA_964406905.1. Taxonomy (GTDB): domain Bacteria; phylum Myxococcota_A; class UBA9042; order CAIXZC01; family CAIXZC01; genus CAZNWW01. The sequence continues at coordinate 6,766 of CAYOTU010000049.1, forward strand.
CGGGAAATGGCGGTTCGAACCGCCCATGTACCGAAACGGGCAGGCCAGGACCTCCATCCCGTGGTAAACTTCGCGCGCGTCCTGCCCATAATTCTGAACAACAAAGGACACCCGGAATCCTGCTTCTTGTAACGTCCGACCGCAGAGGACCTGCTGAATCTCCGCACCTCCGGTCGGGCAGACGTTCCGGTTCGAGAGGACCGGGTAGGCAAACGGCGCTACGAAGCAGACGCTGCGGATCTTCATTCCAACCTCGAGTGATGGCCCAATCGCCTGATATAATGCCCTCCTCACATTCGGCGTCAAGACCCGATTGACACCTTCACAGACCACGGTTTATAGTATCCGGCAGTCTCGGAATGGAAGCTACGCGCGACCGTGAGGGAGGATTTGATGAACAACCGTCATGTACTGGTCATCCTGGCAGTGCTGTTCCTGGTCAACTGCGGTGGAGATGACACCGGTCCCAAGTACGCCGGGCTCGAGAGCAAGGGCCGGAAGGCCCCCGAAGCCACCCAGGAGGGTCAGGACCTCACCAAAAACCTTGAGACCATCAAGAATCGAAAGCCCGTGGCAGCCAGGGACGAGGCGCCCTCCGTTCCGTCGGAGACGAAGTTCTACCGCCTCACCGAGGCCTACGAGGGCTCAGGCTACCTCCACGCAGCGCTTAAGCACGTGGTCGAGGAAGAGGCGGTCGCGGGAAAAACGCCCTACGTCAAGGTCACTTACTACGACAAGCGGCCCGAGGTGGCGTTCATCCATGACTCCTTCGACAACGCAACCAACCGCGTCCAATACATATGGGACGACAAGTTCAACATCACCGCGGCGGAGTACCAGAACCGCGGCGGCGCTATGTTGAAGAAGTTCGTCTTCTGTCCCCGAGACGAGAACCACATCGATATCCATGAGCTGAACTCCTTTCGGATCCACAAGGCCTACACCCGCCGGGTGGCCATCTCAGACACGAAAATCACCGTGACCTACGTGGACGGGCACAACAAACTCGGCGTCCTTCCCCTCTGGCCCGACTGCGCCCAGATGGATCCTCTCACAGACAAGGCCAAGGGCTACGAGAGCCCCTGGGGCACCGCCAAGATGGAGTTCCTGTTCTCCGAGAAAGGGGAACTCCTCGTGGCGGCGCGCTACAACGGCGCGGGCAGTCTTGACAGCGACTACCAGGGCATCTCCAAGCGTGAGCTGAAGTGGGACGAGAACGGCCAGCTCATCGAGGAAATCATCTACGACGAGACGAAGCCCAGCTACCATGTGGTCTACACCCGCGAGGACGGGCGCCTCGCTGCGCGGCAGGTCCTGGGCATCGACGGCAAGCCGCAGGCAGACTACCTCGGCGTCGCTGCCTACGGCTACACCTATAACAAACGCGGCCGGGTCACCACGGAGACCCGCACCGACGTGGCGGGTAAGGTCGTGGGCAGCATCAATTTCACCTACAACCGCAAGGGCTACGTCACTGAAGAGCAGCATCTTGACGGGGACGGCACGGTGCTGCGTTCCTTTGCTCACAAGTACCAGAAGAAGGGCCTCCGCACCGAGTACGCTGTCTATGAAGACGAGGTCAAGGATGGAAAGCTAATTCTGGACGAAAACCGGGTGGCGATCTACCGCTGGCAGTACGACAAGGAGGGCGAGCTGCTCTCGAATTCCCACCACGGCCTCGACCTGATCGACACGCCGGAGGGCAAGGACAACAAACTCGTCAACGACCTGAAGGGCGTCGCGAAGATGACCTGGGGCAAAGAGAAGAAGGACAAGACCCACCGGGAGAAATTCGAGTACACCTCCACGGTGGACGCGAACGGCAACGTGGTAAAGGAGAAGCGGTTCATCGTCTTCATTGACACCGTCAAGGACGAGGCCACCGAAGAGGAACGCCAGGAGACCCGCACAGAGACCTGGATCTTCCGCTGGAGCTACGCGGACGGCAAGATCTCCGGCGGGACCGAGGCCCTCATGGATCGGAGCAGCCGGCCCGTCATGATCCGTACTATGGACGCGGCGCAGCAGCCCACCGGCGTGGTCAAGAACGTCTGGGGGGACAACGGCCTCATCGCTGAGAAGGCTTGGTTTGACGGTACGGGCGAGACAAAGATCGTGAACGAGAACGGCGCGCACAAGCAGGCATGGACCTATAACAGCTACGGAAAGCTCGCCCAGGAAACCTGGACCGACCTCGCAGACAAGATGGTCATGACCAAGACCCTTGTGTACGACGAGGAAGGCAAGCTCTCTAAGACCACCGCGATCGACGGCGAGGGCAAACCCATCGCTCTCTGATTGGCAATACACTTCCGGCCCGCTCTCGGTTGATTGGGAAGGCCCCCGTGATCCGCAATAACTAGCGCGCTAGCCATTGGGCCGAATCGAGGTTGTCAGGAAAGGTGAGGTAGAGATGGTACGATTTCGGTTGTGCGCGGTGGCGTCGGTGGCCCTCCTCCTGGTGACGGGCTGCGGCGGGGGCGGGAAGGGCATCGGCGTGTCCGGGGACAGCGTCGGGATTCCGGACCACGCGGGCGACAGCGCCGCGGACGCGGCGCCCGAGGTCCTCGTCCCAGGGGACGAACTGCCCGACAGCTTGCCGCAGGTCTACACCCGGGACGACACGTCCACCCCGGTCTCCGACAAGGAGATCACCGCGTTTACAGAGAAGATCCTCGGGTTCCTGGTGGAAGTGCGCTACTTCGACTACCTGCTCTACACCACCCACGGGGTGGACGCGTCCACGGGGATGAAGGACTGGCAGTTCTGGTACAACGAGCGCTTCCGTAGAGAGGGGGACCTTGTCACCTTCTACCACCCGGAGAACCTCAACGACGGGGGCCACAACCTCCACATCCCCCTGAGCCGGGTGCTCGGGGACGTGATCGCTGCCTACCTCCTGGTGAATGACGACACCATGGGCCTGGCCGCGCAGCAGCTTTGCAAGGGCATGAGCGCGTCCATGCTGGGGATGCAATACGACGAGGACGACCCACTGCCCCACCTCATGTCCCGAAACGTGGTCGCGTTCAACCACGAGTTCCTCACCCACGACGGCAAGCAGAAGGCCGTGGACTACAGCGGCTGGTATTCCGAGTATGACCGCTGGAACTGCAGCCGCTTCCCCTATGAAGAAAACCCGCAGTGGGGGATCACCTGGGTGACCAGCATGCGGTCCAAGGACGACATCTGCCATATCTTCCGGCTGATTCCAAACCTGCGCTACGTCGCAAGCCGCGCGCAGAACCCGGGTGTGCGGGACGCGTGCGGCGAGGCCCTGACCCTCCTGGAGGCCTTCGCTAAAGACATCGTGGACTCGGACTACCGGGTCCGCACCAAGGACAAGCACGGGGAGGCCTTCATGCCCGGATTCACCGGCGACCCCGAGGTGGACCAGTTCCAGGGCGACCTGTCGAGCTTCATCCACTACCGGGATGCGATCCCCGGCGCGGAGTGCAACAACCGGCGGGCCGCGGAGCTCATCGGCTACCACGAGGCCATCGCTGAGGACTGCGGCCGAGGCGAGCCCAACTTCTACGACGCGATCTCCTTCGAGCTGAACCGCTACAACAAGCGCATCTGCCGCTACTTCCACCTGGCCCACATCGCCAACGCTTGGGTAAACCGGGACGACAACGCGGCCATGCTCCTCCTGGACGGCCTTGAGGAACGCATGGCCCTGGAGTTCGCCACTCCCGAAGACAAGATGCAGTACGCGCCGGAGGACTGGCGGCGCAACCTGGCCCTCTACCTGATCCAGAGCCAGGCCTTCGGCTACCCGCTCACCTGGGACGAGGTACGCCTGATCCATACCTACTACGGCAAGGGCGCGGACCGGATGGGGGACTGGCCCTACTGGGACCCCTGGGCCCCGGAGCTGGGGGAAGTGGACGGCGAGGGCTATCGCCCGCCGAGCTGCCAGGGGGACGGGGATGCGAAGGAGTGCTGGTTCCGGGTGGAGGACATGGCCCAGCTCTTCGAGACCTGCTGGTCCCCCTTCACCAATCCCACCGGTGCCCGCTACGTGGACTGCGACTTGGTGCGCAGCTTCGTCTACCCGGCCCGGGACTGAGGCGTCGTGTCCGATCGCTACCTCGTGGTCTCGGATCTCCACTAAAGGAGCCCACATGGTTCGTAGCCTCACCGCTCTTCTCGTGCTCTCTCTGGCCGCGTGCACGTCCCCTGCGGGGGGTGCGGGCCCCGCGGACGTCATGCAGGACCTCCCCGACGAGGTCGCAGTAGATGGCGGAGCGGAGGACGTGGAGATCCTGGACACCGGGCCGAGCATCCCCTGGGAGCCGGGCCCTCCGGACCCTGCGCTGGTGGTGGAGGACCCGCCCTTCCTGCAGGAATTCAACCACACCTGGAACGAGGCGGAGTGGGGCGGGGCCCTGGTCGCGCTGGTGGAGGCCCCCGCTGCCTGGGACTGGGACCGCCCGACCCTGGTGACCCCGCGGGGCGTGCTGCTGCACGCGGATGAGGGCTTCGTCGAGGTTAGCATCCCGGAGGAGCATGAGGACCTCGTGGACGCTACGGTGGGTCTGGGGGCCGTCTACCTCGCCGGACCCCGCTCCCTGTACCGGCTGGACGCGGACGGCGCCGCGATCAAGGTGGCCGGGCTCGGCGTGGGACACGAGATCCACCAGATCCAGGGGGACCCCACGGGCGTGGACCTGATGACCTCCAACGGCTTCCGTCGTTGGGACGGGGTGGTCTCGGCCGCAGTGACGAGCGGGGGCGGCGTGACCGCGTCCCTCCGCGTCGGGGATCGCCTCTACCTCGCATCCCCCGACCTCGTCATGGAAGTCATTGAGGACCCGGACGGGGGCCTGCTGTTCCCCTCGCGCACCGAGAACCTGGACCTGGGCGACCCCGTTGGGCTATTCGCAGACGTGACCCTGCCGGAGCCCCTCGACTTCGTGCTGGTGGGAACCCACGGCATCGCCGGCTACCAGGGGGTCGGTGACGTGTGGGAGCGCGTCGATGTGCCGCTCTTCGAGACGGAGCGGATCCCCCTGGCGCACGCGCGCCGTACCGCTCCGGATCCTGGCGGCGGCTTCGTCGTGGCCGCTGACGGCGGCGCGTACAGGCTCGTGGACCAGGAGCGCGGCCCCGAGTGGCGAGTCTACGTACCCGAGCGTTGGATGCCCGATGGGGCCTGCCGAGACGTGCTACCGGTGGACGATGGCGCGTTCGGGGAGCTGTGGTTCGCCACGGCCGGGGGGCCCGGATGGGTGACCCGGACCATGTGGACCCTCGCCGAGAAAACCGCGCCGATGGTCCAGCGGATCGTGGCGCGCCACGACCGGGACGGTGCGATCGCGGACAGCCGCCTCATGGTCGCCGGGGACCTCTCCACCAGCATCCCCTGGGACAGCGACAACGACGGGGGCTGGACCTGCTACTGGGTGCTCGCTGAGTGCCTGCGCTGGAAGCTCACCGGGGATCCGGAGGCCCGGGCGCACTTCGACCGCTCCCTGGAGCGGATGTTGAGTTTCCGCACCCTCACCGGCACGGACTGGTTCCTGGCCCGCTCGGTGATCCGCATCGAGGGCTGCCAGCTCGACGACTGTGACGGGCCGGACGACGGGGAGTGGTTCCTCTCCCCGGACGGGGAGTGGTGGGTCAAGGCGGACACCTCCAACGACGAGGTCACCTCCCACATGTTCATGATGGGCCAAGCCCATGACCTCTGCGCGGACGAGAAGCAGAAGGAGGCCATCGCGGCCCACGTCGCGGGGATCGTCGGCGGGATCATGGACCACGGCTGGCAGCTCGTGGACCCCCAGGACATGGAGCCCACGTCCTACGGACAGTTCGATCCCTTCTACGTCAACGACTGGCCAGCGGGGGCCTGGGCCGACGGGGGCCGTCGCTCGGCCCAGATCATGGGCGCGCTGAACCTGGCGCACTACCTCACCGGGGAGCAACGCTTCCTGGACGGGAAGGCGGAGCTGATCGAGGAGCACCACTACGACGAGAACGTCGCCAACGTCGGGGACGCAGAGATCTACCCCTTCTGCGCGGGAAGCGGGGACTGCGACGAGCTGGCCCTCCAGGCCTTCGTACCCCTGCTGCGCTACGAGGCAGATCCCGCGCTGCGGGAGATGTGGCTCACGGGCTGGCGGCGGATGTGGGAGCACCTGCGCCTCCAGGAGGACCTCTATTGGGAGATCCCGAACGCGGTGTTCACCGGGAAGGACATGGACCTGCCCACGGGCATGCGCTGGTTCCGCCGCTACCCCACGGACCTGATCCGCTTCCCCATGCACAACGCGCCTCGCCAGGACCTGGTGCCCGCGCCGGACTACTACCTGGTCAAGGATCCGGACCGGGAATACCGGGTCCGCTCGGACGGGCACAACGTCCCGCCGGACGAGCGCCCCAACAGCCGGCACAATACCCCGCAATTCTCTGTGAACGGCGGCTGGGGTGCGAACCGGGAGATGGACGATGCGGACGTGCTCTGGGCCTACTGGCTCGGCCGCTACCACGGCCTCATCGCGCCCCCCGCCACGCTGTAGCGGCTCAGGCCGTCGGC
>CAYOTU010000050.1:0-10104 GCA_964406905.1 uncultured Myxococcales bacterium
CACTACAGCGCGGTGCTGGCCAAAGCTCTATCAAAAAGGGCCGACCAGAAGGCCGCCCCTTAGAGGGTGTTCCCATATTATCCTCCTACTGCGGCCAACATCTCGACATCATTGACTTCGCCTTAGGGCACGAGCCGACCTCGACGGGCCACCAGCCCGACTTCGACCGGCTGTTCCGTCCCAAGGGGTAACGCTCTGCCGGTTACCTCCGCCCGATTTCCAGCCTCGGTCGCTAAATCATGCATCCTGGACCGCGGCCCAGGTCCGCATGGGCACTGGTTGGCCGGAACGATGATCAAGGCCGGCGGGTTAGTCCAAATGGCTGGCGCGCTATTTATTGCGGATCACGGGCGTAGCCATCGGCTTCGGCATCGCCGGAGTCCTCAACGCCCGCTACTACTTCTAGACGTCATCCCCCTGTTGGCTATTTCGAGCCCGTATGATAGGTTGTCCGCCGCTTCCGGGGACGGCCCCTGGGGCGGTTGATACAACCCTGATACCAGGAGACGATTCCATGTTTAAGAAAACCCTGCTTTTCACGTTCCTGCTGTCCCTGATCCCAGCGCTCGCGTTCGGCGAGTCCGTCACCGCCACCATCGACGGCAACTGCGCCTCGAAGAACGGGACCATCACCGTCCCCGCGGGCAAGACCGCGTCGGGCTTCTCTGTTGGCGCCCTCGCCAACGGCACCAAGTGCACGGTCGGCGGCACCCCGGACACCAAGGGCTGGGGCGTCACCAATGGCGGCGCCAAGGTCTACTACTGGTCCTCGTTCAAGGGCGGCAGCCCCTCCGTGGTCGGCGGCTCCCTCTCCGGCCTGGTCCTCCAGCCCGGCACCTACGGCGTCTTCGTGGACGGCGGATCCGGCGCAAAGGCCGTGATCAACTACTCCATCAAGTAGACTCGCCCCCCGTTGTCCGCAGAAATGCATCCGAGCCGAAATTGGGCGTCAGGAGGGTTGGGTTGGACGCGGCATGGAAGCAAGAGTCGCTGAAAATCGGATCGCAGAAGGCAGAATGGCGGCTGCACGGTTTCTTGCGGAGCACGGCGGTGGGCGGAGGCGTGGCGGTCGATGGTGAGGTCGGGGGACAAGCGAAGCGGTCCTGGGCAGGGAGTCGCACTTTTCGTGCGGCGAGCTGACCAGGATGTTTTCCGGCCCACCAGCGGCCGCCACGGCCCGTCCACCGCAAGGAACCCTGAGGTCCATCCCCCTAGCGCTGCGTCCAGCGCCCCATCCAGTATGCGAAGCGGAAGTCCACTCCGGGGAGGAGGCCGCCTCCGTCGCCGCCTCCGTTGGCCTCGTGGGGGGAGGAGCGCCAGTGGTAGTTGCTAGGCCGCTGGAGGTCCCAGGGGATCGCCGCGTCCACCACCACTGCGCACTTCCATCCCTTGCAGCCCAGGGGCGTGAGCAGGGTCTCCCCGTCCGACGCCACGCATGCCTCCGCGGTGGCCTCCGGGGGACAGGAGCATTGGTCGTCCGCACAGGAGCAGGCTTCGAACGCGGGGCAGTTGATCACCTCGTAGTTCCAGTAGGGGGGCTCCGCGAAGCGGCGCAGGGTGTCGATACCGTTCTCCACCGCTGTCGGGAGCGGCTCAGTGGCCGCGGGACTGAAGGCCGACGCGTCCGCGTAGCCCGCCGCAAAGGTGAAATCGTAGAAGGAGTAGTGGTGGTCGATGGGCTGAAAGTCCTTGCCGGGTCGAGCGTAGAGGCTGTTCTTCAGGGCATCCCTCAGGGTGGCGCGGCCCGCAGGGTCCTCCACGTAGCGCAGTGCAAGCCAGAAGCCCATGAAGGCCATGTTGTAGTTTGAGAAGTTGGAGCCGTAGCCGAAGTCGGTCAGCTCCATGACGTGCTCCTTCACTATTCGTGGCAGCTCCCGGGCCCCAATGAGATCGTCGTTCAGCCACGCGAGCAGCTCCGGGTCTCCCGACGCGTATGCGTAGCTGCCGACGATCCCCAGGGCCATGACCGCGTGGAAGCCGTTCTCCATCAGGGGGCTGTAGAAGGTTCCATCCAGGTTGTGTTCGTTGAGCCAGCCGTGGAGCGTGATCCGTCCGTCCGCGTCGGGGACCTCCAGGTCGTAGCCGCTCTCCCCTACCACCATGAGCGCGCGCCCCAGGTCCTTCGCGTCCTCCCGGAGGACCGCCTTGACCTCCTCCGGGATCGCCGGGTCCTCCCGGATCACCTCCCAGGCAGCGCCAAAAGCAGCGGCCCAGCCTATGAGCATGTCACGGCTCACAGAGTCCGCCCAGATCATGTCCGGGTACGCCTGGTCCGGGGAGTTGTCCTCCCGCCATGTCCCGTTGCTCTTTTCAACGGGGAGCGGTTTGCCGGCCTCGTCGAACAGGGGGGTGGTTTCAGAGCCCCACTCCTTGAGCGCCAGGCCCCGGCAGATTACCCCCTCGACGCCGGTGATTGCGGTGGCGATGTGCAGGGTTTCCAGGGCCCTAAGGAGCTGGCTCCGCGCCTGGTCCACTTCGGCCGCGTCCGCACCCTGGTCCCGCAGCACACCGTATCTGTACGCGTCCGCGACGATCCCGACGCCGCCGTAGAGCCCGACGACCATGTTGAAGCCCGTGATAATCTCCGTCGGGGTCTTGCCGGCGAAGGCCTTGAACTCGGTCTCCCAGCCGTCCTCGTCCCGGATGAAGGCCTCCACGAGGGCCCGGTCCTCTGTGTTCGCTGCCGGGATTCCCACGTCGGTGTTTACCCCGAAGACCGCCGCGTTGAACAGTGTCCAGGTGCGGTCATACCGCCTGGCCTTGGCCGCCAGCTCGGGATCCCAGCCGTCCTCGCAGGGCCCGGGGATCAGGTGCCGGGTCGCGTACGCGCAGGTCGGGGCAGCGTCGGCCTCGGTCTCGGTCTCGTCTACCTCTACCTGGACCTCCGGCGTGTCCGCGGGCATCGGGAGATCCGGCGTCGAGCCACCGCCGCCCCCCGAGCAGGCGCCGAGGAGAAAGAAGATGGGAATCAGGCGAGCGTTCATGGTCTACCTCCCTCGGTGTTGCGAGTGATCCTCCAGACGTTGTGGATCTTCGGGCTTCTGGCGAAGTCGAAGGGGATCGTCTCCGGGGTGATGTCTTCGATGATCAGCTCATGGAGCGCGTCCCGGTCGATCTTGAAGCCGCGCTTGTTGTTGGAGAAGTAGAGCACGCCCCGTGGGGCCAGGAGGCCGGCCACATCCAGCACCAGCTCGACGTGGTCCCGCTGGACCTCGAAGCTGCCCTCCATGCCCTTGGACGCGGAGAAGGTCGGCGGATCCAGGAGGATGAGGTCCCAGAGATCCTGGGCCGTGCGGGCCCAGCGCAGGCAGTCGGCGCGCTCGAAGGTATGCCGCGCCTCGTCGGTGAAGTGGTTGCGCGTCAGGTTCTTCCGGGCCCAGTCGAGGTATGTGTTGGACAAATCGACGGAGGTGGTAGCGACAGCGTCCCCCGCGGCCGCGGCCGCAGTGGCCGAGCCCGTGTACGCGAAGAGGTTGAGGAAGCGCTTTCCCTGGGCCTCGGCCCGGATTCGCGCCCGCAGGGGGCGATGATCCAGGAAGAGCCCCGCGTCGAAGTAGTCCGTGGGGTTCAGGAGGAGCTCCAGCCCTCCCTCCCGCGCTGGACGAAGCTCGCCTATCTCCACCTGCTTTCGGTATCGTTCAGCGCCGTGGCCCCGCTCCCTGCGTTTCACGAAGATCTCCCGGCGGGGAATCTCCAGGACCCGGGACAGGGCCCGCTGCGCATCGTCGAGGCGGGCCCGCGCCGTGGCATCGGGCAGGTCCTTGGGCCGGGGGTACTCCTGTACATGGACCCAGCCGTCATACCAGTCAGCGGAGAAAGCGTACTCTGGCAGGTCGCGATCGTAGAACCGGTAGCAGTGGACCCCCTCTCGGGCGGCCCAGCGCTTGACCTTGCCCAGGTTCTTCTTCAGGCGGTTGGCCACCATCTCCGCACCCCCGGTGAGGGGTTTCGGGGCCTGCCGCGTCGCCACGGCGGTAGCGTCCTCTTCCCGGGTTCGCAGGGGGATCCCCAGGAGGCGGCATTCGGCGGGGCCGTTCCACACGGGATGGCGGCGGTTTACCTTGAGGCCCAGGCGTTTTGCCAGGTCCCGGTTCCCGGCCAAGATCCACGCCGTCCAGCCCGGGAAGCCTTTCTTGAGCGTGTCCCCGAGTCGCGCGTAGAGCGCTCCGAGCTGCTCCACCTCTCCGATGCGATTGCCGTAGGGTGGGTTCGTGATCACCAGTCCGGGCGCGTCACCGACGGCCCCCGCGTCGGCCAACTCGCGCCGCTCGACGTGGACAGCGCCGACAAGCCCCGCCGCATCAATATGACGGATGGCCGCGCGGATAGCGCCTCGGTCCTGGTCTGTCCCCACAATCGGGGGCAGCCGGGCTCGGCCCCGGCCGTCCCGGCCCCGAGCCTCCCGCACCAAGCGCACCCAGAGGTTCTGGTCGTGCCCCAGCCAACCCCCGGGCTTCTCCGAGGCCCAGAGGACTCCGGGGGCGACGTCTGCGGCCATGAGCCCGGCCTCGACCAGCAGGGTACCTGTGCCGCACATGGGGTCCACGAAGGAGCCCCCCGCTGCAGCGACTTCGGGCCAGCCCGCCAGGAGGAGCAGTCCCGCGGCCAGCGTCTCTTTGAGTGGCGCTGCTCCGAGCTCCCGGCGCCATCCCCGGTGGTGGAGGCTCCGCCCGACCAGGTCCACGGAGATCGTGGCACGATTCCGGTCAGAATGGACGGCGAGGCGCAGATCCGGTGCGTCCCGGTCCACCGAGGGGCGGCGGCCCGTGTCGTCCCGGATCCGGTCGACGATCCCGTCCTTGACGACCTGTCCGCCGTAGTTCGTGTGTGTGATCACGGAGGCGTGACTGGTAAAAAAGACTGCGAGGGTGCCGTCGGGGGAGAGATGGTTTGTCCAGGGCATGGCCCGGACCCCCGCGTGGAGGGCCTCGGGGCTCGACGCATCCACAACGGCCAGCTCCAGCAGGATTCGGCTGGCCGTGCGGCACCAGAGGCAGGCTTGGTACCCGAGGGCCAGGTCCCCCGTGAAGGATACCACGGCGCGGCCGGGGGTGATCTCTTCAGCACCCAGGGCCCGCAGCTCGCCGGCCAGGACTTCTTCGAGCCCTCGGGCGGTTGTTGCGTGGAGCTGGTGCTCGATGCGCATCATCCCTCTGTCTGATCGGCCGGACCGGGCTTGAGTCCGTCTACGATATCCAGGAAGACCTCGACCACCTTCGGATCGAACTGGGTTCCCTTACCACGCCGTATTTCTTCGACGGCTTCTTCCTGTGACATGGCGGCGCGGTAGGGCCGATTCGATGTCATGGCGTCGTAAGAATCGGCTACGCAGATGATCCGCGCGGCAAGGGGGATCCCCTCTCCCCGGAGGCCGCCGGGGTAGCCCATGCCGTCCCAGCGTTCGTGGTGGTGGTAGACAGAGACCAGGGCCCGCTGGAGGAAACGGATCGGCGCGAGGATGTTGTCCGCGAACTGCGGATGGGCCTCGATGATCCGGCGGTCGTCTGCCGTGAGGGTGCCGGGCTTGTTGAGCACCGCGTCCGAGATGCCGATCTTGCCGATGTCGTGGAGGAGCCCCGCGTAGCGCACCACGTCCAGCGCGCTCCCCTCCAGCCCCATGGCTTCCGCCAGGCGCAGCGCGGACCGGGTCACCCGCTCCGAGTGCCCACGGGTGTACGCGTCCCGGGCCTCCAGGGCCTGCGCCAGGGCCCGGATTGTCTCGAAATACGTCTCCTGGGTCTTCTCGTACAGCCGCGCGTTCTCGATAGCGATGGCCGCCTGGCTGGCGAGGGTGGTGAGCAGCGACCGGTCCGTCTCCGAGAACGCATCCCTCTTGTCCGAGCACACCTCGAAGACCCCGATGTAGTGTTCTCCCACCTGGAGGGGCACCTGGATTCGGGAACCGTTAGCCGGGCACTTGTGGTTTCCGTCGGCCTCGACGACGCCGACGTAGGATCCCCGCTTGGCCCGGACCTTCAGGCCGTCTCCGCTCTCGTCCATGAGCTTGATAGCGGACGCGGATGCGTCCACGATCACGTCGGTCATTCCAACGATGGAGCTCAGGGTCTCGTCCAGATCCAGGCTGGCGGTGATGGTGCGGCCCGCCTCGTTCAGGGTGGAGAGCTCCTGGATTCGCTGGCGCAGAGACACGTTGGCCTCGCCGATCTCTCGGGCTCGCGTCTGCAGCTCCCGGTTCAGGACTTCCGTCTCCTGGACGTTCTGCTGGAGGAGCGCGTTCTTCGTCTCCACGTCCCGGACCAGGGCTGCGGTCTGGAGTGCGACGGCCGCGTGGGCCGCAAACGTACAGAACAGCTCCAGGTCATCAGGGTTGAAGGCTCCGGGCTCCTTCGACTCCGCGTCCAGGACCCCGAAGACCCGGGTCCCTTCCAACATGGGAACGGCCATCTCGCAGCGCCCTCCCGCTATTCCCGGTACGTAGTCCGGCACCGCGTTCACATCCTCGACCAGGCGCCCTTCCCCAGTGCGGAGCACCTCCCCGGTGATCCCCACGCTGCTCCCTCCCCGAAAGCTCGCCATGGTCTGAGGCGGGTAACCCCGGGCCGCGCGGATCCGCAGCGCTGCCTCGTCTTCATCCCAGAGGAGCACTGCGCAGGCATCGAACTGCAGCGTCTCCTGGGCTTTCTTCAGAATCATCCCCAGAAGCGTGTCCGGGTCGTACACGGTCCCCAGCGCCTTGGCCACTCGGTTCAATGCGCGGAGGCGTTCCCCATGGGAAGCCAGGTCATCGCTGCGCTGGGTCAGCTCCGAGTGGAGGCGCGCGTTGTGGATCGCCGATGCTGCGTGGAACGCGAAGAGGACGAAGTACTCCAGCTCCTCCCGGGTGAACTCCCGGACAGCGACGCTCTCCGCGTCCAGGACTCCGATGAGCCGACCCTCCAGGACAAGGGGCGCCGCGATCTCCGAGCATGCGTCAATGACTCCAGGGACATAGCGGGGGTCATTGCGTACATCACGGACCGCTATGGCCTTGCGGTGCTCCAGGACCCAGCCGGTGATCCCTTCCTCCCTTGTGCCGCGAAAGCTCTTCACCACATCGGGGCGGTATCCACGGGACGCGCTGATCGTCAACTCCTCCCCTTCGGGGTCCAAGAGGAGCACAGCGCAGGCGTCGAAATGAAACACGCGGTCCACCAACTCCAGGATCCTGTCCAGGACCCTGGCGGGATCGAGGCTGGAGTGGAGGGCCTGGCCCGCCGCTGTGAGGGTTGAGAGGAATTTCAGCCGCTGGGTCTCTGTCATCGGGTCCCCCGTCCACGACGCCGGGGCTCTGCGCAGACCTGGAAGATCAGGCCCTCTAGGAGGGCCTGGGCTGGGAGCGCTGTGCTCTTGAGGCGTAGGTCCACCGCGGCCAACTCCTCCAGGGTGCGCTGGAGCTGCGTCGCTGAGAAGCGGTGCGCCTGGCGCAGGGTCTTCTGTGCGACGAAGGGCGGCACCCCCAACTCTCGGGCCAGCGCCCCCGGGTCTACCCCGTGGTCCTTTACCAGGCTGAGGGCCAGGATCATGTTGCGTATCTGTCGGTGAAGCAGGGACACGAGGATCAGGGGGATTGCATGCACGTCGGTCTTGCGGTCGCTCTTGATCCCCCCCTCCAGGAGGCGGTCGAGGATACCGAGAGCCTGGCGTGCGTCCCGATGTCCCAGCGCGTCCACGAACTCGAAGACCGTGTGGGTACGGGTACGGGAGACCTGGCCCTCCACGTCCTCCAGGGTCAGTTCCTTCCGATCTCCCAGGTAGAGGACCAGGCGGCGCACCTCTGTGATGAGATCCGGAATAGCGGTACCCAGGGTCTCGGCCAGGTAGCGGCACGCGCTTCGCTCCACCCGGATGTCTTCGTTACGGAAGCGATCCTGGAGAAAGGACTCCGCCTCCTCGATTGACTGCATCGGGACAAATTCGTACGCACACCTTCGTTTCTGGAGAACCTTCCACAAGCGGCTCCGCCGGTCCGCTGTCGCTGCCAGGAGGAGAATCGTTCCGGGTTTGGACTCAGCGTCAGCGAAGTCGGCCAACTGGTTCTGTAGCGCCTTCTCGCCCGTCTTCAGGCCCCCTGCCTTGAGCCAGCGCTCCGCCGCGGTGACCACGATCACCCGCCGTTTACCCAGCATGGGCCGGTTGGAGGCCAGGGCCACCCATTCACCGGGGTCCGTGACCTTGCCGTCCCGGCGGTCGAGGTTGAAATCTCGCAGGCTGTCCGCCAGGAGGAGATCCGTCGCCAGCGTGGCAGCATGCTCCTTGTAGAAGGATTCTCCACCGTGGAAGAGGAGGACCGGTGCGGGCTCGCTCAGTTCCAGGTCTCCGCGGAGCCGCGTCAGCTCCGCTCTTGGCATGGGGCCCCGCGCCATCGCGCTACTTCTTCTCCCGCTCAATATATCGATTGTCTCGGGTGTCCACTCGGATCCGCTCCCCGGATTCAACGAAGAGGGGCACCTGGACCTCGAGGCCCGTCTCAAGGCGCGCTGTCTTGGTCACGTTGGTCACCGTATCCCCCCGCACAGCAGGGTCGCACTCGACAATCCCCAGCCCCACCACGTTGGGCAGGTCCACGGAGATGGGCCGCCCCTCGTAGAACATCAGGCGCACCTCGGCTTCCTCCAGGAGGTAGAGGTTCGCACCATCCATCTGGTCTCTGGTCATCATGACCTGGTCAAAGGTCTCCAGGTTCATGAAGTGGTGCTCGTCGCCGTCACGATACAAAAACTGGAACTTCCCCAACTCGATGTCCGGGTCGTCCAGGCGCTCCCCGGACTTGAAGGTGAAGCTCTTGAGCTGGCCCCCAAGCAGGTCCCGGGCCCTGACCTTGATCAGGGTATTGGCGCCCCGCGCTGACGGGGTCTGGGTGCTCACGTCTACGGTGGTGAACGGGATCCCGTCATACTCAAAGCGGACACCCTTCTTCAGATCGGACGAACTGGGCATGATACCTCCTTGGGATCGATGACAGGTGATTCCTATCAGCGCAACCGTTTCTTTGCAACCCTGACCTTGTTTGGGGACGGCTGGACATGACCTGATCCCTCGGATATACTCCCCGCAATCTTGAGGTTTCACGGCATCTACGCCGCTCATCACTGGAGGTATGCATGAGGCAACTCATATTCGTTCTTATGGTTACGATGGTCCTCTCCGCCTGCGGGTGGGAATCCGAATACGAGGAGCGGGGCACCCCGGAGCCGAGCGCTCCAGAGGCAGTGAACTGGGAGGGCACGACCTGGCCCGAGGGCGGCTGCGTCTCCGACATGGAGTGCGCGCTGAGTGGAAACGCCGGCCCCTGCGAGATCGACATCTGCGACGCGGGCGCCTGCGCCACCATGCCGGCTACCGTAGGCGCTACCTGTGACCCCGGCGGCCTCGGCGAATGCGAGGTCGGCGTCTGCGCTGTCCAGGGAGAGGGCGTCGTCTGCAAGAAGACCCCGGGTCCCGACGGCCTGCCCTGTATGGTGGCGGACTGGCAGCCTCCCATCTCCGTCCGCACCTGCGTCGACGGCGTCTGCAGTGCTGCCACCGAATGTCTCACGGACAAGGACTGCGCGGACCAGGACGACGGTGACCTCTGCAATGGAACCGTGGCCTGCATTGAGCGGTACTGCATCTTGAACCCTGCAACCGTGGTGGACTGCACCGACCACCCGGTGGGAGACTGCGAGGTACCGATCTGCAACGCGGACACCGGCGCTTGCGTGGGCATACCTGCGGAGGACGGCCTCGAGTGTGACGACGGCGACCCGTGCACCGGCGATGACATGTGCGACGCAGGCGAGTGCCTCGGCGAGACGATCCTCTGCGAGACGATCTGCGACGACGAACTCGACAACGACAACGACGGCATGACCGACTGCGACGACGACGAATGCACGGACGACCCGGCGTGCGTCGGCCCCGCCTGCCCGGACGGCGAATGCAACGGCGACGAGACTTGCGAGACATGCCCCGAGGACTGCGGCGAATGCCCGGCCTGCCCGGACGGCGAGTGCAACGGCGACGAGACATGCGAGACTTGCCCCGAGGACTGCGGCGAATGCGCTGCCGAGTGCCCGGACGGCGAGTGCAACGGCGACGAGACATGCGAGACTTGCCCCGAGGACT
>CAYOTU010000050.1:10204-11923 GCA_964406905.1 uncultured Myxococcales bacterium
ACGGCGAGTGCAACGGCGACGAGACATGCGAAACTTGCCCCGAGGACTGCGGCGAATGCGCTGCCGAGTGCCCGGACGGCGAGTGCAACGGCGACGAGACATGCGAAACTTGCCCCGAGGACTGCGGCGAGTGCGTGGTCTGCAACGAGAACGGGGAATGCGACGGCGACGAGGACTGCACCACCTGCCCCCTGGAATGCGGCATGTGCCTCACCTCATGCGACGGGTACTGCGGCCAGGACTACACCCCCGGCTCAGACTGCCAGTGCAACGCGGCCTGCTTTGTCTACGAGAACTGCTGCGACGACATCTGCGAGTTCTGTGAGGCGGACTTCATGGACGAATGCAACCCGCCGGTCTGCCCCGACGGCGAATGCAACGGCGACGAGACCTGCGTCACCTGCCCCGCTGACTGCGGCGAGTGCGGCGATCCCGCGGCAGTGTACTTCAGCGAGTACGTGGAGGGCGGCTCCAACAACAAGGCCGTGGAGATCTACAACGCGGGTGACACAGCGGTGGACCTGAACGGCTGCCACATCAACCGCTACTCCAACGGGGACGGTGCCGGTGACGCGACAATCGTTGAGATCTCGCTCGACGAGGAGACCCTGCTGGCCGCGGCCGGCACCTGGGTGGTCTGCCACGGGAGCTTCCAGGAGCCCCAGCTCTCCGACGGGACCTGCCAGTTCACAACCACGAGCCTCAACCACAACGGTGACGACGTGCTGGAGCTGGTCTGCGACGGCGTGCCAGCGGACGTCATCGGCCAGATCGGCTTTGACCCGGGCGCGGAGTGGACCGCTGGGGATCCGGTAGTGTCCACCAAGGACATGACCCTGCGCCGCATGTGCTCCGTCACCACGGGCGACCTCGACGGCACCGATGTCTTCGATCCCTCCACCGAGTGGGTCAGCTTCCCGAAGGACACCTTCGACGACCTCGGTTCCTATCTCTGCGACGGCTGACCTCAGAGCCAATCAGTCAAGGCAATTTCGCAGCCCCGAATGCAGCCCTGCGACTTGTGGGAGGGGCTTTAGCCCCGATTTCGTTCTGTGGGAGCAGAATCGGCCCTCAAGATGGCATCCCACAGAATCGGCCCTGAAGGGCCTCCCACAGAACGCATCGCGAGCAGGCTCCACCCTCAACGGCAGTTCAGGAACTCTTCGCTTCCGATTGGCACGCGCATCCGCGGCAGGCGCCACCGAGCGCGACCGTCTAGGCAGCCCTCCAGACAGTGCTCGTGGACAGCGTCACACGCGCCGGCCGCGGCGCAGGGGTGGGAGCAAGTGGCCAGGGCCCGGTCGCAGCGGGACAGACACGCGTCCCCCTCCGCCGCGGCCAACGCGGGACGCAGCGCACCGGGGAGGGTCTTCTCCAGAGGACTAAGGATCTCGGGGACGCGCTCGGGGAGCATCTCCGCTGGGAGAAGATCCACGGAGAGCGCGTCCATGAGGGGCTCGTAATAGGGGTCGAAAAGACCCTGGGCCTCGGGGGTGTTGGCAAAGGCTTTGAGGAGCTTCGCTGCGGTCCCCCAGTCCCGGGCAGCGATCGCTGTCCGGGCGCCACGAAGGGCTCCCCGGAGTCCATAGAGCAAGAAAAGCTTTGTCAGGTGATCCCTGTCCGCGGTCGCGGCCCGGGCCGGATCCTTGCGGAGTCGGGTCCGGAGAGCCTCCCCTGCGCCCAGGTCCCCTCCATCGGCCAGGGCAGCGGCTAACTCCA
>CAYOTU010000050.1:12023-13253 GCA_964406905.1 uncultured Myxococcales bacterium
CGGTCGGTCTTGTGCCGTCGCAGGGCTCCCGCCATCTCCCTCGCCGCGGCCAGCCCATCCTGGAATGGCGCCAGGAGGGCCGCCGCTACCCGGGCCACTTCCAAATCTCCTGCATCCAGGGCCAGCCGAAACGAGGCGACGAGCGCGGAGAGGGGCTGCTTCTTGAAGACAAGCAGGGTCTTTCCAGCGGCCACCGCTGCCAGGCCGTCCCCGGGCTCCGAGACCCAGGTTGCGCCCGCACCGGAGCCTGGCGGCAACTCACCCAGGCCCACCAGTCCCCCGTCCGCAGCCTCGATCACGACGATCCGAGCCGGCGCCCCCCCAACGACTACGATCCTTCCTTCCTGGCGCCAGACCCGGGCGCGCGCAAGAGGAAGATCGAACCGCCAGGCCGCGGCACCCGCGGCGGCTGTCCGCATGGAGAGGGCCAGGGACCCGGCCGCGGGCTCTGCAACCACGATCCCCTCCGGGCCGGGCATGAGGTGCGCACCATCCACGGCCTGGAACGATCCCGCTGCTTTGCGAGAGACTGTATCCATGAACCACACCCGCGTCCGGCCCTTGGCGCGGGAAACCACTGAAAAACGCGACGCATCGGGCCAAGCCCAGAGCCCTTCGTCCTCAGCCCCCCCGGTGATCTTGAACGACGCGGCCGGCCCCCCATCCAGAGGCACCATGGCCAGGGACGTATCCGCGCCGACGCGGCCGAGGACAGCCACAGCGTTCTCTCCGTACCAGGCCCGTACGGGTAACAGGCCGGCCTTTGGAGGCGGCGCTGTGTGGAGGACCCGTCGGCTGGAGACGTCCACCACCTGAACGAGGCGCGCATCGTGGTGGCAGATCAGGGTGACCCGATCCCCCGCAACGTGTCCCAGGCGCGCGTTGGCCGTGGGCACCCACGCGGGCCACGCGTCCGCACCGGTGCGAGCATTGAGGAGCATCACCTGGTCCCTGCTCGCTCCGAATCCCGCCACGAGAATCCGGTCGTCGTCCCGGCCGATGATGTCCACGTTGCAGTCGCCCGGCCGGCAGTTCATGGGGTACTCCCAGAGAAGCCGCCCATCCTCGATGTCAAAGAGACGGAGGTGCTCTCCGACGTAGAGGGTCCCGTGGGGCAGGACCACAGCCCGCCGAACAAACGCGCTCGGATCGCCCTCGAAGCGGGTGAGCCCGGTCCCCGGGTCGACCCCCTCGAGGTGGTCCTCCAGCACCGCCACGTAGCGCCCTCCC
>CAYOTU010000051.1:0-7877 GCA_964406905.1 uncultured Myxococcales bacterium
CGCTACGCGAATCTACTGCTCAGAACGGTTTACCCGATCTTCGGTCAGGGCTGCTGGAGTCAGGCGATGATTGTCAGCGACCGCGGCCTCCACAGGGCGGCAACCCGCGTCCTTGGCCGCAGGCTTCGTTGCCTGTGGCAGGGTTCGTCCCGAAGCCGCGTCCCCATCCCCAACCTCCCCGTCCCCGGTTTCCTCGGTCAGCGCGACCCCGTCGTACGGGGCAGGGTTTGCCTGTTGCCAAGTTATCGCAGTTGCCGTCGCCATCTGCATCGACCCAGCCTGGGCCCGCAGTCCCGTCCCGCCTCGTCCAGTCGAGATCCTGGCCGTTGGGGATGCCGTCGCCGTCGTGATCAGGGCGCTCCCCGACGTTGCCCTGCTTCGGGGTCGGTTCGTCCTGGGCCAACGCGCTACCGCTGAACAGGAGGCATGTGATCAAAGTGACAAAAACTGTGGAAATCTTCATCTGTCCCTCCGTTTTCTGGGCCCTTCGGCCGTGCTACGGCCACCCATCATAGAAGAATGCCGTACTCAGACAAAACATTAAAAAAGAGCCGAGGCCTCTACACCAAGGCCGGAGCTGTGCCTACTTCAAACCCCCGGCGATGAAGAGATAGCCGTCGATCAAATCGAGCTGCTGGATGTCGATGGCGATCGTCGTTCCCTCTGGGATCATGCCCTCTGCGAGGGTGCCGAGGTCAATCTCGGGGAGTACGAAGGAAAGATCTTCACCCAGGGCACCGGTCAGTTCGGGGATCAGGGTGTCTTTGAACAGGCCCTCCACCAAGTACTCCTTACCCTCCAGGACATCGTTGGTGGACACTATCTCCATCTCGACAAAGTCGAAGGCCACCAGCTCGATGCCAATCTCGGTTTCCCCCGTCTCCTCGTTGACCACCAGGTTGAGGTTCATGTCGCCCTCAAGGAACATGAACATCCCCACGTCCCAGTGCATCCCCATGATGTCCAGTTCCAGGTGAACGTAGAGGTCACCGATCTGGAAGCGAAGCATCGTCTCGGTGAGGCCGCAGATCGTGATGACGGGTGCGTAGTAGAAGTCGGTCTGGATCGCGAGGTCCGAGACCCCGTACGCGGAGAGATCCAGATCCGCCAGGTCCTCCTGGCCGAGATCGAACTGGAGGAAGCCTGATTGCCAAATCGCCCAGAGGGCCTCGTTGATCACGTCGATGGCCGCGCCGAGCTCCAGGTCATCCGTCATGGGCAAATCAAAGTCCGAGCCCCCGGGCAATCCGCAGTTCGCGTAGGCGATCGCACCGAGGTTCGGGTGGGAGATCCCGGTCTCCGTGGCCATGGACAGCCCAGCGTCCAGCTCCATCCCGTCGTAGGAGAACTGGAGCTTGTCTATGCCCAGACCGATGCGCAGCTCCACGCCGGGGCCATCGCCGACCAGCCCGGGCAGTTCGAAGATGAAGCCCTCGGAGAGGGATGCCAGGGTCGTCTCGAGAAGCTCGGGGATCATGGTCCCGAACTCCTCATTGACCATGTCGATGATCATGTCCTTGAACTGGCCGATGATGAAGTTGATGAAGGTGTCCAGGAGGGGGCCGGTCATGCCGAAGCCGTTGATCTCCAGGTTCTCCAGGTCTAACTCCATTGGGCCGAGGCTCGCTGTCGCCGTGCCATCCTCCGCAATGTCGATAAAGATGAACGCATCTATCGCGATCGCATCAGCGGTGGGGAACGCGTAGTAGTTGTTGCAGAAATCGGGCTCGTAGGGCTCTTCGAAGCAGCAGGAGATGTCGATGCTCGTCCAGAGGTCCGGGATAGCGGCGATCATGTGGAGGCCGCCGTCCACGGTCTGGAGGGTGATCTGGGGTTGCCCCACGGTGACCTCGTTGAGGTACGCGGTGCAGCCGGCCATCAACTCAAAACCCTCGTCACCCCCCGGGATCAAGCCGGCGAGGTCAAAATCTGACATGACCACCTCAAGGATCGTGGCCAGGTCGTTCGCTGGCAGGGAGTGGTCCCCATCGTCGAAGAAGTCCTCGGCAAGGAAGAGCATGAGGCCGTCCTCGACCATCCCCGCTGAAACGTCGGTGAAGTCCGGCAGGTAGTATTCGGTACTGTAGGCACAGGACCGGAAGGCTGTGGTGGTATTGCCCCCTTCGTCCGCTGCCTCGAACTTGAAGAAGTTTACCGAGTGGCCCAGGGTCACCGGGTACTGGAAGAACCCGTCGGGGGTCAGCTCCACAGGCTCGTCGTTGATCAGGAAGGTGATGATGTCGGTCACCGCGTCGGTGACCTTGCCCGTGACCACGATGGCCGGGTTCCCGGTGAGGGTCTGCCCCCGATTCGGGTAGGTTACCTGGATCTCCGGGCCCGAGCAGTCGCAGAGGATCTCCACGTCGCCCGTAAGGCCCCCCTCGATGGACTGGACGTGGAAGCTCACCCAGCCCTCCTCGAGCAGGACAAACTTGTCGATACCGTTGGTCAACTCCACCGCTGAGGCAGGGTCCGCTGTCACGGGAAGGATCTCCACCTCTGACACTGGGTTGTCGTACTGGTCCACCATGTCGTGGGTGACGGTGACCGAGTCCCCGAGGCAGTAGGCGTCCTTGGCGGGCTTGACCCCGACGAGCATCTCCACAGCGGGGCCCGGGTTCACGGTGAGGGTCGCTGCCTTGAGCGTCGGATCCCCTGCATCGTCGGCCGGCGCACATTCGATCTTGAACGAGCCCGCCAGGGTGGTGGTCACCGTCGTCCCGTTCACCGTGATATCCTCGGGGGCCTTGACCACCCATGCGACATCCAGGAGGTTGCCCGTCGCGTCCATGACCGCGCAGGACACCTCAGCGCTGCCCCCGGCCTCGATGGTATCGGGATCGAGGCTGGCGATGAACTCAGCGGGGACTCCCGCTTCCACCGTGAGGGTGGCCGGGACCACCTCGACGCCCTTATCTGCTGCGCATTTGAGGATGAACTCCCCCGGGGCAAGGGTATGGATTTCTCCACCGTCGATGGTGATGCCCGCCTCGGGCTCCGCGGTGATCTGTGGCGAGTCCACGGCCTCCTGGTTGCCGAACGCGTCCAGGAGGGTGCAGTAGCCCTCTGCGTCCTCCCCCGCCACCACCATGTCGGGCGCTACCTCGGTGAGGACCTTCACGACGGGTCCCAGGGTTACCGTGAGAGCAGCGGGGGACTCGTCTTCAACGCTTCCCTCTATGGTGACGCAGGTCAGGCCGTACTCCCCCATGGTCTCCAGGACCAGTGGTCCCGGATCCACGTTGAAGGGATCCCCCGTGCCTGTGACAACAACCTGGGTCGCCATCTCAAAGGGGACGCCCCCCGCTGTGACCTCGCAGGTCACAGTCACGGCCTCCCCCGCGGCCACCATGTCCGCGTCCAGGAGGGTCTCGACGAGGATCCCGCCGACCGTGTCTTCGCCCCCTACGGTGTCGATCCCCGGGGTCACCCCGGGGGAGTCGGAGCCGCAGGCCGTCAGGGCGAGACCTAGAAGCATTAGCAGGGTAAGTCGGGTCCTTTGCATCGTTGACCTCCATGAGAAGCGGATCATCGAGAGTATATCGAGACCGTCGCACAGGGGCAATCAGGAGTTTTTTACTGTTGACATCAGCCGGTGCCGCTGGTAAGAACTCGTCCGCGTTTTTCGACCCGGAGGGGACCAGTGGCGAACCACAAGCAGGCGCTCAAGCGCCACCGCCAGAACCTGAAGCGTAATGCCCGAAATCGGGCTCGTCGTTCCATGATGAAAACCGCCGTGCGCAAGGCCCGCGAGGCCTTCACCGCTGGTGAGCAGGGTGCCGAGACCCTGGTGCGTGAGGCGCTCAGCCAGATCGGCCGGGCTCGCTCCAAGGGCCTCCTGCACAAGAACACAGCGGCCCGTCGCGTAGCGAGGCTAGCCAGGGCCTTCAACCGATCCCAGGCCTGAGCGGGAGGGGCATAAGCCCCGATTCTCTGAGGGAGGGGCTTTAGCCCCGATTTCGGCCCTGAAGGGCCTCCCACAGAATCAGTTCCTCGCCGATTCCCACTCCAATCTACGGCGCCAGTCCTCCGCCTCGTCGGGCCTGATTCCGATCGTTTCCAGGCAGTCGTTCTCCACTACTTCCTGCCAGCGCAGGGCAGTGATCGGTTGACCGCGGACCCACGCGTCCCACCGTGCGGCCAGCGCGACACGGCACGCTATAGGATTACCGGCGGGTAGCGCGGTCAGGCAGCGATCCGCAGCGCGTTCCTCCAGGTCCCAGGATCCGGGGCTGCGCAGGGCCTGGGCAAGGGCCAGACAGGCGACGCCTCGGTCGGGGGATCCCAGCAGACGCCGGATCTGAGCCCGGCGGCGTGAACGGGAGGCCAGGCCCAGGAGCCCAGGGAGCACGGCCTGGTCCAGGGCGGCAGCACCCGAGAGCCAGACCCTTTCGCTAATAGCAAAACCCCAGAGGCGCGCCGCAGGGCCCACCAGTGCGTCGAGGACCTGGATAGCGTCTCTGCCCCGCCCCTCGATCAGGAGGACATCGGCCCGGGTCAGGAGCAGCGACGCTGCCTGGAGCTTGGAGAGGTCCTCCCTTTCGTCGGTGCGGACCAGCACCTCGCGGGCCGCGTCCCCCTCCCCTGTCGCTGCCAGAACCCGGGCCAGGAGCCGGATCCCGGAGAGGCGATCAGGGTCATAGGCCACGGCCCGCCGGATCAGGGGTAACGCTGTGTCGGGGCCCTCGCTGACCAGGAGATGCATCGCAGTCGATTTGCACCGCGCCACAGCGTAGGGGCAGAGTTTCCGGAAGACGCTGGGGCGGTCGAAGGTGAACGCTGCCAACTCGGTGACTTCTGCCGATAAGGGGCGTGCGTCCAACTCAGCGCCCCATTTGTCCTCCAGAGTTTCCAGGGATGCGCCGGTCGCTTGCTCGAAGGTAGCGCCTTCGTAGAGGTGAATCACCGCGCCCGCTCCACGGGTCTCCAGGAGCCAGCGCACAAAAGATCCGGCCAGGACGTAGGCCTTGCCCCCCGCGTGGCTCCAGAACCCGATGGGCTCCATGAGGGAGGCCATAGACGGCGCTATACCCAGGCGCCGAATAGCGGCTGCATGATCGTGGAGCGATGCGAACGCACGAGGGGGCTCCAGGGCCACAGCTACCCCCTCGATGAGACCCGCGACGGGCAGGATCCCGTGCCGCACCGGGATCGCCAAAGCGCCCGGTGCCGCCTCCCCAGCGTAGAGATGGGCCAACTCGTGCGCGGTGAGGCGGGTCCCGACCCCGGTAAATGCGATATGCAACTGCCCCTGCCAGGGCCGCGCTATGCTGGTTCGCCCAGCGCCGATGAGGGCTGCTTTGTGGCGGGGGCTGTCGTAGAGGTACGCGTGGTAGATACGGCTCGGCGCCAACCCCAGAACCTTACGATGCTCGGCCAGCCGGAACTCCAGGTCCCGGCACGCTGCCTCTGCGAGAGCATCGGCCGGCCCTCCTGGCCGGGCATGGATCACGAAATGCTCGCAGGTAGCTGCCGGGGGCAGGCGGCGGTTCAGCGCTTCCGTGGTCATCATGAAGCCCGGATTGAGCGCGGGGTGAAGGAGGGCCAGCCAGGCCAGCCCCGCAGCAGCAGCAGGGGCCAGGGACCACCGGGGCAGCCGCCCCCGCAGGCCGTCGATTCCCACCAGAAGCGCTGCGAGGCCCAGCGCGTTCCAGAGCCGGAACCACGCGTAGGCCGGCTCAACGAAGACGGCCTCGTCATAGATCGCGCCGTGGTACAGGCCGAAGAAGGTCGTGTAGAAACGCACCGAGGGCCCGGTGAAGAACTCGACGGCAGGCACCGCTGGGCTCAGGAGGACCAAGAAGACTCCCGCTGCAACACGCCAGCGTCGGCCAATGGGCAGCGCAGCGAGGGCAACGCCAAGCGCGGTCGCAGCCGCGGCCGCGGCCCAGGGTCCGGCCAAGTGAAACAAGAGGCCCGTGAGGGGATCGCAGACGTCCACGGCCAGGGAGGCCACAGCGGGTGGTACCAGGGCTGTGGCACAGAACAGGGCCGGCTCTGGAAGGCCCTGTACCCAGGTCACGGCCAGGTGCTGATCCGCTGGAGCGTCCCTCCGGGCAGCGCTGACCATGGCGAAGAGCGCTGCGAAGGGAGCCAGGAGCAAAGCCTGGGGGTAGTCAATGGCCCGGGTGAATGGGTGGAGGGCCAGTGCGATGCCCGCGGCGATGCCCAGCCCCACGGCGATTACGTATGAGCGCCTCATGTGTCCTCTCTCATCATATCAAGCCGATGGAGTCCGTCGCCCATGCGGGGACGATACGCCGAGGCAGGGGGCGGTGTCCAGGCGTTGACAGCGGGTCCGACGGGCAGTATCTTCGTCACGTGGCGTCACGGCGAACGACCAAGTATTCCCTGGCGGTGGCGATCCTCGTCGCCCTTCCTTGGCTTTCGGGCTTGGTCGGAACACATGATTTCCTCTGGGACGACATCTACGTAGTCCGGGAAAACCCAGGCCTCGCCACGCCCTCGGTGTTCCACCGGGCTTGGTCCGAGCCCTGGTCCGCCACCTCCAGTTCTGAGGATTATCGTCGGCGTAACGGAGGCTACTACCGGCCCCTCTCCACGATCAGCTTGGCCCTGGATCGTCAGATTTGGGGCCTCTCGCCGCTGGGCTTTCGCCTCACGTCCATCGTCATCCACGGAGCCGCAGCGGGCCTGATTGCGTCCATCCTTCTGGGCCTGGGCCTCTCCCTCCACTGGGCGGGAGGCCTGGCCATCTTCTTCGGCTGGCACCCCGTACACTCGGAGGTCCTTGCGTCCGCTGCCTACCGGACAACTCTCCTGGCGGGTTTCTTCGGCCTCCTTGCCGCGCGGTTCCTGGTAGTGCGTTTCCGTGAAGACGAGAAGGCCGACGTTCTCTCTCTAAAGGCAATGGCCATGGCGATTATGTGCTTCGCTGCGGCTCTCCTTGCGAAGGAATCCGCGCTGACCCTCCTGGCCGCGCTTCCTCTTCTGGCCGCCATGGGCCGACCGCGGAGCGGCCGCTTGGCCGCCCTGGTCCTTGGCTTGGCCGTGGTGGCTGGGGCTTGGTTCATGGTGCGGACCAGTGTGATCTTGCCGCCGCGCGCTGCTGTCCTGGGGAACCTTGACTTCGGGGATCGGCTTCTCCTGATGCTCAAGACGCCGGTGACCTACCTGGGCCTCTTTGCGTGGCCCGCGAAGCTCAACCCCCACTGGGACGTCTCCCTGTTCTACCCCCCACCAGTGGACTGGCGCACTGGCGTGGGTGTCGCCCTCCTCTTCGTGGACGGGGCGATTCTGGCCTGGGGCTGGCTCCGGCGCCGACCCTGGGTCCTCCCTTGGACAGCGTGCCACGCGGTAGCGTCGGTCTACGTAGGGCTCGTGCCCCTGCAGATGATCGTCGCGGAGCGATTCATGTACCTCACCATGGGCCTCCTGGTGATCACCGTGGGTGTCGGTCTGGCGGGTAGCGAACCGCGTCTCCCGAGGCGCTGGGCCAGGGCAGCGGTCCTTCTGGCCCTCGTCGGACTCCTTGGTTTCGGAGTTCGCAGCGCGGTCCGCATGCAGGCCTGGACAGACTACCGGACCCTCCTGGCCGAACGCGTGGCGGATTTCCCGGAGAGCTTCGATGCCCGGTACAGCCAGGCTCTTTTATGCGAGGGGGATGGAGACCTGGACTGCGCGCGCCGGGAGAACCGGGCAGCGTTGGCGATCTACCCAGGGTTCCCCCTGGCCTTGGACCTTCAGCGGCGCCTGGACACTGCTGGGGGGCCCGGTGGATAGTTCCTACCCGCGTCTTCGGCGCGAGGTCCTGGCGGACGAGCGCGGGCCTGCTCCCTCCGGGGGCGATGTGGCGGTGGGCCTTCTCTGGCCCGCTGCCTACAAGACCGCCATGGCGAGCCTCGGTTTCCTCTGGG
>CAYOTU010000051.1:7977-13233 GCA_964406905.1 uncultured Myxococcales bacterium
CTTCTCTGGCCCGCTGCCTACAAGACCGCCATGGCGAGCCTCGGTTTCCTCTGGGCCTGGGATACGCTGGCGCGGGGCGGCGCTGACGTCCAGCGCTACTTCGCGCGGGTCGGGGCAGTACGCTTTGACCTCGAGGGCAGTGGGCCGCCCCTCTCCCTGGAGGCGGGCCTCCCCCTCGGGGACCGGGAGCTGATAGCGGTGTCCATCGCCGCGGAGGCGGATATCGGCGCGCTGGTGCGAATGCTCGACGCTGCGCAGATCCCTGTCCTGCGGAGTGACCGGCCGCGGGGACCTTCCATTGTGATCGGCGGCCCCCTGACCCGGTCCAACCCCGCTCCCCTGTTGCCCATCGCTGACGTCGTGGTCTGGGGTGACGGGGAACCAGCCATGGAGTACCTCCTGGACGCGGTCGCAGCGGGGGTCGTTGACGGCCCCGGACTACGCGAGGCCATGGCCGGCGCGCCCGGCGTCCTCACCGACGAACTCCCCGACAGATGGGCTCCCTGCGCGGCAAAGGACGCGCTCCCCGTAGTAGCCCGGGTCACCACGCCACGCTCGGCCTTCCCGAACATGCGCCTCGTGGAGCCCGTGCGGGGCTGCCCCCGTGCCTGCGGCTTCTGCGTCTGTGCCGGCCGGTCGGCCCCTTTTCGGTGCCTCGACGCGGATCAGGCCCTGGCCGCCATCCCGACCGACGAGCCGCGAATAGGCCTCGTGGGTGCGGGGATCGGAGACTGGCCTGATCTGACACAGGTGGTGACGGCCCTGGCGGACCTTGGCATCAGCGTAGGAGTGAGTAGCCTCCGCGCTGACCGTATCAACGGGGACCTGCTTGACGCGCTGGTACGGGCCGGGACAAAAACCGTGACCCTGGCCCTGGACGGCGCCAGCGACCGCGTGCGGGCCATGATCCGCAAGGGCATCACCGGCGAGGTCTTCCTGGCCGCGGTGGAGGCCTGCCGGGTTGCGGGTGTCCACGGGATCAAGGTCTACGCCATGCTGGGTCTTCCCGGCGAAGAAGACGAAGACGTGGACGCGCTGGCCGCTCTCCTCCGGGAAGCCGCTGGCCGCGCGTCGATAACCCTGGCCCTGAGTCCCTTCGTGCCCAAACGCGGCACTCCACTCGCTGAGGCGGCTTTCGGGCCTCTGCCGCTGATCGCGGCGCGCATCGATCGCCTACGCCGCGCCCTGCCAAAGGGCGTGCGTCTTGCCCAGGTCTCGGTCCGGGAGGCCTGGGTGGAGGACGCTCTCTCCCGCGCTACAGCGGAAGACATTGACGCAATCATCGCCGCGGCCAGGGCCGGCGGTCGCTACCGGGACTGGCATCGGGCGTTGTCGATTGATGCCCGCTGAGCATTGCGGTATGGTCCGCAACTCGGAGCGAAGGCGGTCAGGAGGCGGTTATGAAGGATAATTTGCTGAAGATCTTCCAGGGCGAAGATGCCCGGGTCGTGATCATCGGCCTGGGCTATGTGGGTGTGCCTCTGGGGATCACCCTTGCAGAGGACGGCGTCTCGGTCCACGGCGTGGACCTTGACAGCCACCGGGTGGACACGCTCAACCGGGGGCAGTCTCCCTTCCCGGACCTGGAGGCATCACGCATCGCCGCGGTGGTACAGGCGGGGACCTTCCGTGCCACTTGCAACCACGGGGTCGTAGCGGGCGCACACGCGATTATCTTCGATGTGCCCACGCCCCTCTCCAAGACCCGGGAGCCCGACGTCTCACTGGTGATTCGGGCTCTGGATCAGGTAGCCGAGTTCCTCCACCCGGGGCAGCTCGTGGTCATCGAGAGCACCACCTATCCGGGGTTCACCCGGGAGGTGGCAGCGCCCCGTCTCGAGGCCGGCGGCCTCCGTATCGGGAAGGACATCTTCCTTGCCTTCTCCCCTGAACGGATCGATCCCGGCAACCCCACCTTCGGCGCGGCCAACACCCCCAAGATCGTCGGCGGCATGACCCCGGCCTGCACCGCGGTGGCAGCGGCCCTGTACTCTCGGGTCACGGACCAGGTGCATGTTGTCTCAAATCCTGACACGGCAGAGATGATCAAGCTCCACGAGAACACCTTCCGCGCCGTGAACATAGCGTTGGCCAACGAGGTGGCCCTCATGAGCCATCGTCTCGGCATTGATCCCTGGGAGGTGATCGACGCGGCCGCTACCAAGCCGTTTGGTTTCATGCCCTTTTACCCCGGGCCCGGCCTCGGGGGCCACTGCATCCCCGTGGATCCGATCTATCTCTCATGGAAGATGCGAACCCTTAATTTTGCGGTGCGCTTTATTGAACTGGCCGAGGCGATCAATACGTCCATGCCCGAGGTGGTGGTGCGCCGCCTCCAAGACGCGCTGGACGCGCGGGGCAGGACCCTCTCCGGAGCCCGGATTCTGGTGCTGGGAGTAGCGTACAAGCGGGACGTCGCTGACGTACGTGAGTCCCCAGCGCTGGGCATCATCCCCCTACTGCGGGCCAAGGGCGCTTTGGTCAGCTACCACGACCCATTCGTACCCACTATCGAGATAGATGACGAAATCCTGGAGAGCATGGAATGGGAAGATGAAGCCGCCCGCTGCGACGGAGCCCTGATCCTTGCTGATCATAGCTCCCTGGACTACGCCCGTCTCGCGGACCTGGCGCCGCTGGTCTTCGACACCCGGGGGGTCACCCGAACCCTGCCCCCCCACCCGGACGTATTCAGGTTGTAGGCATGCGGCTGGCGCTCAAATGGCTCGTGAGCCTCGGCATCGGGGCCCTTTTTGTCTGGCTGTCCTTCCGGGAGTGGCCCGTGGATCGCCTGGTCTGTGACCACATCGCCCTGGAGGGCGTGGACCTGGTCTGCGGCGTTGACGGTGGGGGCTGGCGCCTCACCCTCCCCTGGGTCCTGGCCGCGTTTGCTGTGCTCAGCGCGGTACACTTCCTGCGGGTCCTGCGCTGGCGGCCCCTCCTGGAGCCCCTCGCGCACCACGACTTCTCGACCCTCAACCGGGTCTGTGCGGTGAGCTTCATGGCCCTCTTCATTTTCCCCCTGCGCCTCGGCGAGTTGGCCCGGCCCTTCCTCATCGCGAGCGACGGCAAGGTGAGAAAGAGCGCTGCCCTGGGGACCGTGGCCATGGAGCGGGTCATGGACGGCCTGATGATGGCCCTCCTCCTCTTCGTGGTGCTGGTGACCCTGCCCGTGGACCGGGATTCGGCAGCGTACTACAGCCTGCGCGCCGGCTCAGTGATCGCTGCCGGGGTCTTCCTGGCCGCGCTGGGGACCCTCGCGTTGGCGCACTACAACAAGACCCTGGCGATCCGCTGGATCCGGCGCCTCCTCGCGCCTCTCTCCCGACGCCTCAGCGATAAAATCGGGGGGATGGTGGAGAGGTTCATCGACGGACTCAAGGCCCTCCCGACAACGCGCGCGTTCTTCTTTGCGGTGCTCTGGACCGTCCTCTACTGGCTGACCAACGGCTTCTTCTACTGGTTCCTGGCCCTGGGGTTCGGCCTCGGCCAGTGGGTGAGCCTGCCTGTGGCCTGGGCCATGATGGCCGCAGTGGCCGTGGGGATGATGATCCCAAACCCACCGGGAAACGTGGGCTCGTTCTGGTATTTTCTGCTCCTGCCCCTCTACGTCACCGGCGCACCGGACCAGGGCATCGGCGCGCTGGTCTTCGCATTGGCAGTGTGGGCCCTGATGCTCACACAGTACGTTATCTTTGGGGGTTACTTCCTGGTGACCGGGAAGATCAATCTTCGCGGGATCTGGAAGATCCAGACAGAGCACGTGATAGAGGAAACGGGAGAAGGGCTGTAGGACTACTTGTTTTCAGTAGTCTTGCGGTTTCGCATCCGCATCGCCTTGCGGCGTCGCCGCTCAGCGTCGCGTTGCTTACGCTTCTTCTCTTCGCTGGGCTTCATGTAGAACTTGCGCTTCTTGATCTCCTTGTAGACGCCCTCGTTGGCCATCTTACGCTTGAGAATCTTGAGCGCACGATCAACATTGTCCCCATCAATGGTTACCTCAAGGGGGCCACACTCGACAGCTTCTTTTAGACGCATTCCGAATCACCACCTTTCAGCCGAAGTATCGGCGGGCGCTAGGTTACTGAACAGTGGTGGCCTGTCAAGCTGAAAAGACTATGGGATCGTTGAGATCTCCTGGGTGACCGGATCATCGAGGCCCAGGAGGTCGTACAGAGAGTAGCCTTCAAAGGGTCTCGCCAGAACCGGGGGCAAGCCGAGGGCCACGTAGAATCTCCGCTGTCCCGGCACGAAGACGACGCCGTGGACCGCGCCGTTGGTGCCGATGGAGATACAGGTTTTCCACGCGTCCACAGCGCACTCCTGGCCCGAGATCGGATTGATCCGATCTCGTAGTACCGAGATCGCTGCCGCTGGATTGAGTTGACCGAGGAGGCCTTCCTCTAGATCGTTGCTCAGGAGCAAAGCGAGACGATCGTGGCGCTGATGGGTGGACTGGTCCGGGGGCAGGGGGAGCGCGTGGAGCGCGGTGGTCTCCTCCAGGAAGTGGTTCGTGGCCCAGACCACGCTATCGAGGCTCATGGGCCGGACCGCCTGTGCGGCTCCGGTCAGCTCAAAGACCGATGCCTCGCCCGTGTTGCCGTCCGCTACCATGAGCAGTTCCGACACCATGTGGTCCTGGGAGAGGATGAAAGCCTCGGCTTCCTCAAGGGAGGTCGCCGTCTCCAGGACCTCACGCACCATCTGCACGTGAGAGCGCCCCGTACGATCGATGGAGTCCTCGAGTGCGTCCGCGTCGTTGCTGGCCATAGAGAGACCCGCCATGGAGATTGCCGTGTAGGGGGTGACGTTGCCGGGGAAGCCTATGCTCGCCGTGGGGATCCGACCCTCGGGGTGACGAACGATGATGGTGGGGTCGCCCATGAGGAAGTCCACAGCGTCCCAGGCCGACCAATCCAGATTGCGGCCGTGGACCAGCTCCCCGTCCGTGGTAGCCGCGCCCGATGCCGCGAATTGGGTACACGCGTTCATCTCCCACTGGAGGTGCTCGATGATCTCGCCACCCCAGGCGAGCATGATGCAGCGCTCAAAGGTCCAGCCGTCGTCGGACAGGACGTCCGCCATGCCCTGACATTCCTCCACGGCCCAGGGGTAGCTCAAGTCCGAGGCCTCGTCGATGAAGCCCATGACCTGAGCGATGGGCTCCATGAGGGACAACTCCGGCGAGTTCTCTATGATCTCGACTCCCACGAGGATCTGGTCACGCATCAGGGTCGCCGCCTGGACGCCCATGTC
>CAYOTU010000052.1:0-12432 GCA_964406905.1 uncultured Myxococcales bacterium
AAGGGTCCGGTCCCGGGCCGCTATCAAATCGTTGATCCAGCCGGATTCCTGTACGCCGCGCCCCACATCGACCAGGCTCCCTACCATGATACGCACCATGTTGCGCAGAAACGCGTTGGCCCGGATACGGATCTCAACGAGATCCCCCTCCCTGCGGATTTCTACGGACTCCATATCGCGCAGCACGCTTTTTGAGTTGCAATGCGCGGCGCGGAAGCTGGTCATGTCGTGTTTGCCCAGGAAGTGGGCCGCGCCTTCTCGCATCCTGGGCACGTCCAGGTGCATGGGGACGTGCCAGCTCCGGTCCGCCAGGAGAGCCCGGGGGAAGGAGACGTTCCAGATCCGGTAGCGATAGGTCTTGCCCTGGGAGTCTCTCCGGATCTCGAAGTCATCCACGGTTCGTGCGACCTGACGGATCGAGATGTCATCAGGCAGGAGAGAGTTGAGGCCACGCAGCCAGGCTCGCAGGGGCAGGTCCCGGGGCGGGTACACCAGGGCCGGGTGGGCCTCGCCGTGGACGCCAGAGTCCGTGCGGGATGAGGTCACGACGTGGATTGCTTCGCCCGTGAGTTCTTCGATGCCACTTTCCAGCGTGGCCTGGACTGTGCGGACGCCCTCCTGGCACTGCCAGCCGTGGAATCGGGTGCCACGGTACTCAACGATGAGGAGAATCGGCCTCACATTTCGAAGGCGAGGCCGAAGGTCAGGCCGTGGTCCGTGAGGTCCAGGCTTTTGCTCGATGCGAAGTCGTTCAGCCAGTGGACGCCGTATTCGATGAAGAGGTAGCTGTTGTTTACACCCAGCTCGTTGTCGAAGATCTTTGCAGTGTGGGGCTCGAAGATGTCCAGGTGCAGATGTAGCGCCACTGCGCCGTTGAGACCCCAGGTGCCCCCCGTTCCCTCGATTTCATTGCCCCCGGCAGAGGTCCAGGAAGAAGTGTCTCCCTGCCCGTCGGTCATCCACCAGAACGCGTAGGTAAGTCCGCCCTTGAGCGCGAGGACGAAGGGGATCTCGTACTTTTTTGCCAGCACGTCGAAGCGGTAGACGAGGCCCATGTCCAGCGGGACCATTTTGAGCTTGGTTTCGTCCGAGGACTTCGTCCCTTCCTCGAGGAGGCCCTTGCCCTTGACCCATGAGTAGCCCGCTGTACCGAAGACCCCCAGGGATCCGAAGGGGCGCCAGAACTGCCAGTCCAGCTCGCCGCTGAACATTAGCATTGAGTCCTTGCCGAAGCTGGATTCGTAGGGGCCGTTACCGGAGAACTCCCCGTCCATGTTCGGCTTGTAGAACCCGAACCGTATCTCTGCGGCCATATTTTGGGGGGTCTCTTGGGCCAGGACCGGAGATGCGGCCAGGAGCAGGGCAGCCAGAGGCAGCAGGTAGAAAATGGTCTTCATGCCTGGACCCTCCGTGCGGTGCGGTTGCGTTGCCGACGCGCCACCAGGGCGAGGGCGAGCGCGGCCAGGGAGAGGAGGAGCAGCGGGGGCGCGGCTGGGCCTACCTCGATGGCCAGCCAGGCAATGCCTACGACAGGCCAGAGCAGGACCCGTGTAGCGGCGCGCATGGCCGGCCGGTCCGCGATGAACCGCGCCAGGAAGGGTCCCTCGACGTAGTACCTGTCTACCAGGGCCCGACCGAAGGCTGTGCTCAGGAGGATCCGATCTCGGAAGGATCGCAGGACCATCACCTTCGGTGCCAGGGGGCTGCCCCAGGCCGCGGTGGCGACGAAGCAGAAGCCGCCGGTCTCACCGCCGCCGTTATCCTTGTACTGCTCCCACAAGTCGTCAACGTTTACCGGGGTAGCAGAGACCAGGGTGGACAGTTCGGACTCGTTGTCGAACTCGTCCGCCACGACGACGCCCACGAAGTACTCATCTCCCAGGGAGAGGCCGGTGATGGTGTAGCTCGTTGCGGTGAGGTCCTTCTTGCTGGAGACAGCGTCCAGATCAGCCTCGGAGAAGCTGTCCTTGTCCCAGTAGACGTGATAGGTGACATCGCCGCTGTTGGACTCATCGGTCCAGCCGACCTTGAGGTTGCCTTCCCCCTCGGAGAGGGTAACAGCCGAGGGCGGGGCCGGGGCCTCGTAGTCCCAGTCGAAGTCCACGATCTCCACGACCTTGGTCTCGGTGTAGTCACCGTCCTGGAAGAAGAAGTACAGTGATACCTCACCGGTGCTGCCCTTGTCGCATTCGTCGCCGAGGAGGTCGGGGAGTTCGATGTAGAGTTCGTTGTTGGAGTAGCCGTCCAGGTTCGTCCGGGTCACGACGTAGCGGCAGGCATCGGTCTCCTCGTCGCTGATGCTTCCGGTGTCGGAGCAGGAGCCCACCTTGACCGCGTAGTCAAAACCGGAGTAGACCGACGAGACCGACCACTTGACCAGGATTAGCGGGGTGAGGCCCCCCATGTCGTCGGCCTTGCCGGCGGAAGGCTTTTGGGCTGGTGCGTCGTCATTGTCATCCACGTCGTAGGGCTCAGCGTCGTTCTCGATTCCGTCCGGGATGCTGTCCTCGGTGACCGTGTCCTCCTGCGAGACCACGTCCGCGAGAATCTCCTCCGCTACCTCGACCTCCGTGCCCACGCTTGGGTCGTACTGGTCCAGGTAGAAGAGACAATCCTGGTAGTTGATCTGGTAGTCGTCCTTCAGGCGATCGGAGAGCTGCCCATCCAGGTCGCCCACGCCGCTGATGCTATTAATGGAGAAGCTCTCTACGTCGGCGCGTGCCGGTCCTGATGCCAGGAGCAGCACGGCCAGGAGCCAGAATCGTTTCATGGAAACCTCCTCAACAGACGGGACGCTGTAGCGACCCCGACCAATGGCTCGAAGCAATGTCCGTGCCACCGAGGCGTCCC
This sequence comes from uncultured Myxococcales bacterium, assembly GCA_964406905.1. Lineage (GTDB taxonomy): Bacteria > Myxococcota_A > UBA9042 > CAIXZC01 > CAIXZC01 > CAZNWW01. Next base: position 2,851 of record CAYOTU010000052.1, read on the forward strand.
CTGCCCAGCCCTGCTTGCCCCCGTGAAGGGGCGCTGAGACGCGCCCTGGGCGGTGCCTATTTGGCAGCTTGCAGGGTCCGCGCTCGACGTTGATTGTCAACTCGTCAAATACGCCCGTCGGCCAGCATTCTTTCCGCAATCTGGAGGCTGTTGAGCGCTGCACCCTTCCAGAGGTTGTCCGACACCAGCCAGAGGTCGAAGGTGCGGGGCTTGTCGGGGTGCTTCCGCACCCGGCCCACGAACACATCCATGGCCTCGACCACGTTGATCGGCATTGGATAGACCATCTCCTTCGGCGCGTCGAGGACCGTGAGGCCGGACTTTTCGGCCAGGGCCAGGCTCAGCGCATCACGGCTGATGTCCTTTCGGGTGACGAGGTGGACCGCCTCGCCGTGACAGGCGAAGGTGGGCACCCGCACCGCGGTGCAGGAGATCACCAGCTCGGGCATCTCGAGGATCTTCCGTGTTTCGTCGATGACCTTTTGTTCCTCAGCGGTGTAGCCGTCGTCCTGAACGTCTCCGATCTGCGGGATCAGGTTGAACGCTATGCGGTGGGGGAAGACTTCCGGATCCATGTGATTCTCGGTGAGGAGGCCCATGGTCTGCTTCGCCAGTTCCTCCATGGCGCGGTTGCCAGCACCGCTCACGGACTGGTAGGTGGCGACGAAGACCTCCTCAAGGCCAGCGGCCAAACGGACAGCGTCCAGGACGATGGCCAGGGGGATCGTCGTGCAGTTGGGGTTGGCGATGTAGCCCTTGTGCCCCAGGACAGCGTCGGGGTTCACCTCGGGGACCACCAGGGGCACATCAGGATCCATGCGGAATGCGGAGGAATTGTCCACCACGATCAGGTCGGTGCCCCGAACCCATTCCCGCAGGAGCCCGCTCACTGTCTTGCCGGCGGAGGCCAGGATGATCCCGGGGCCACCCTCTCCAACGAGCGCGTCCCTGCTCAGGGTCTGCACAATGAGCTTCCGGTCCTGGAACTGTAACTCTGTCCCCGCTGAGCGCTCGGAAGAGAAAGCCCGCAGGGTGCCAAGCGGGAAGTCCAGTTTAGCAAGGAGCCGAAGCATCTCGCGGCCGACCAACCCGGTAGCCCCTACGATAGAGACGTCGATGGTTTTCTCGTTCATTGACTCACTTCCTGCTTATCGCTTACTGCTCACTGCCGCTGCACTCGCTGCGGTGAGTCTAATGCCGCCTCCGTCCACCGTCAACCGGCGCCGGATCCGGCCCAGGTCAGCGGAGAGGCGCTGGTACTCCATGGCGAAGTCGGCCTTACCCGCACCCATAAATTCGTCTGCGCGACGGATGAAGAGGATTTCCACCTCGGCCGCGGTGCCGTGGCGGCGCCAGTCCCCGCCGACCACCAAGGAGCGATCGTATTCCAGGCGCGCGTTGTCATCGGTGAGGGAGCGGTACGCGTGGGCCAGCTCAGCGAAGAGTGACTTGGCGTGGTCCTGGAGCGCTGCCTCGACTCGGTCCGGGTGGCAGACCAGGGCCAGGCTGCGGTAGCGGGCCTTCAGCTCCCGATGTGACGAGAGCGGGGAGGCCCCCAGCAGTTCATACCAGGTTCCCCCGGAGCGGAGGAGGGAGAGCTTTTCCAAAACAGCGTGGCGTACGTGGCCTGTGGCCACCCTGGCCTTGGTGGGAAGGACCGGGCGACGGATTCGCTCCGTCGAGAGGTAGCCGAAACCCAGGAGGGACGCGCCCAGGCGCGCAGCGCGGGGGCTGCGGGACAGCAGAGCCGCAGCCTGCCAGTCCACGAGGCGTTCCAGGAGCCCGTCCCGGTCGCGGGCGCGTAGAGCGGGAGGAATCCGACGGCCCGGGGCCAGGCGAATCCGGCGGGACGCCAGGCGTTCGTCGAGCCAGTAGAGGTCCCCCTCGGGGACCGTGTCCATGGCCTCCGCCGCGAGGCTGAGAGGGTTGGCGAGATGTGCGGAGAGAGGGACAGAGCCGAACCCGTTCATGCCCTCGTCGAAGTGGAAGCCGCCGCGAGTCGACGAAAGGACCTTCCTGAGTCGCACTCCAAGTTGACGCTCCAGCGCTACTTCAAGGCCGCTGGGGGTTATGGCGCCCGCGGCGATCAGGTGTTGGCCCAAGAGCTTGCCGTCCTCGGCCTGGCACCTGAGGGCCCGACGTACAGCGCGCTGCTCGTTTCGTCCTTCCCCCAGGAAGATCCCGAGCCGGGTGCCCTCGTCTCCCGTGCTATGGCAGAGGTACCCGCGCTTGAACCAGAGCCTGGTGACGTTCGTGGCGTCCTCGACATTGAGGACACCGGTGGCACGGTTCTGATAGAGACGGCCGATGAGCAGAATCGCCGGGAGGTCGGAGAGACGCCCCCGGTGGTCGTCGAACTGGATCATTTGTTCCTCGCGGTGCGGAGCTAACCGAGGTCCAGTGTCCCCCGGAGGGGGAGTGCGTCAAGTTTTCGAGGTAGCCAGTTGCCCACACGCAGCGAGGATGTCCCGGCCCTTTGAAGCGCGGACAGTGACGGTCATGTGTTTGTGCTCCAGTACAATGCGGAAGGCCTCTGTGGCCTCGGTGGAGGGGGCGCGGAACGGCAGATCAGGGACCTCGTTGAACACGATGAGGTTGACCTTGCTGCGCAGGTGGGCGAGCAGGCGGACAAGGGCCAGCGCGTGCTCGGGCTGGTCGTTGATCCCTGCCAGGAGGACATACTCGAAGGTGTGGCGGTCACGGGGCGGCAGGGGATATTCCTTCAGCGCTGCCAGGAGTTCCGAGAGAGGCCAGCGGCGATTGACGGGCATGAGCTTCGAGCGGATCTCGTCGTCAGGCGCTATGAGGGAGATAGCGAGGCGTGCAGGGATCTCGCCCGTGGCCATGCGACGGATACCGGGCACCACCCCGCAGGTGGAGATCGTGATTCGCCGGTGCGACATGCCCAGGCCCAGGGGGTCTTCCAGGATCTCCACCGCGGTGCGGACGTTATCGAAGTTCTGGAGCGGCTCCCCCATACCCATGAAGACCAGGTTACGGATGGGCTGCTCAGCGAGCGCACGGCCGATATGGTGTTGATCCACGATCTCCGCGGAGGTCAGGTTGCGGGTCAGTCCCATACGCCCAGTGAGACAGAACGCACAGCCCATAGCGCAACCCACCTGGCTGGAGAGACATTGCGTGATTGTTCCGTTGTCCATGGGGATCAGGACCGTCTCGACGAGATGCCCGTCATGGGTTTTCAGCGCGAGCTTCTCAGTGCCGTCCGTGCTGCGCCTGCGTTCGGCCACCTCCAGTGCTCGGATCGTGACGCCCGCGTTGCCAAGTAGCGCTCGCAGGTCCGAGGGGAGGTCGGTCATGTCCTCCAGGTCCCGGACGCCGCGTTTGTGGATCTGGCGGAAGATCTGTTTGCCGCGGAAGGCTTGCCGACCCCGGGATTCCAGGAAGGAGGACAACTCCTCGGGACTCATCCCCACCAGGGGTGGCGTATCAAAAAGTGTATTGATATCGCTATACAAGCTCAAAAACATTGAAGTAATAGTTGACTTCACGTTTTGCGGACTCGGGGGAGTCGCTGCCGTGGACAGCGTTTTCAGTCAAGGAGTCAGCGAAGAGCTTGCGTATCGTCCCCTCTGCGGCTTCCGCGGGGTTTGTAGCGCCCATGAGCGTGCGGTTGCGCTTGATCACGTCTTCGCCCTCCAGCGCAGCCAGGACCACTGGGCCGGAGGTCATGAAGTCCACCAGACCCCCAAAGAAGGGCTTGCCCGCGTGCTCAGCGTAGAAGCCCTCGGCCTGGCCCCGGGTCAGCCGGGTTCGTTTGAGGCCGACGACGCGGAAGCCCGCGTCCTCCCACATGGCGATGATTTTCCCCGTGACGTTTTTTTTCGTAGCGTTGGGCTTGATGATCCCCAGGGTCCGCTCCATTCCTGCCTCCACTCTCCAGGTGATTCAGCCTTCGAGGGCTTCCATGAGGGTTTCCCCGATGCGCGTGGGGTTTGATGCCACCCGAATACCGGCCTCGGCGAGGGCCTTCTCCTTGTCCGCCGCTGTGCCCTTGCCCCCCGCGATGATAGCGCCTGCGTGGCCCATGCGCTTACCGGGAGGCGCTGTCTTGCCTGCGATAAACGCGACCACCGGCTTGGACATATGATCCCTCACAAAGGCCGCGGCCATCTCTTCAGCGTTGCCGCCGATCTCGCCGATCATGACCACAGCGTCGGTGCCGTCGTCCTCCTCGAAGCGGGCCAGCGCGTCGGTGAAGCTGGTTCCGATGATGGGATCGCCCCCGATGCCGAGGCAGGTGGACTGGCCCAGGCCGCGCTTGGTGACCTGGTCCACCGCCTCGTAGGTGAGGGTGCCGGAACGAGAGATTACTCCGATACGGCCCGGCGCGAAGATCATGTCGGGCATGATGCCTATCTTGACCTTGACGTTGGGATCCAGGACGCCGGGGCAGTTGGGGCCCACCAGCGTTGTTTTCGTGTTGGGCAGCGCGGCCTTGATGCGGGCCATGTCCGTTGTCGGGATCCCCTCGGTTATGCAGACCACCAGTGCGACGCCCGCGTCCGCTGCCTCCATGACCGCGTCCGCTGCAAAGGGTGCGGGGACGAAGATCACCGACGCGTTGGCGCCGGTCTCGGCCACCGCCTGCCCGACGGTGTCAAAGACCGGGACGCCCTGGAAGTCGGTTCCCTTCTTCCCCGGCGTGACACCGGCCACCACGTTGGTGCCGTACTCCATCATGAGGGGGGTGTGGAACCTGCCGGCGCCGCCGGTGATGCCCTGGACGACGAGGCGTGTGTCTTTGTCTACAGGGTGCCCATCTTACTCTTCCCCCTGTACTTTCTCGACGATCAGGCGAGCGCCTTCCTCCATGGACTCGACGCCCAGGATCGGCAGTCCCGAGTCAGCGAGGATCTGTTTCGCCTCCTCTGCGCGGTTCCCCGAGAGGCGGACCACCAGGGGGACGGACAACTCGATGTCCCCCAGCGCGTCGACGAGGCCCTGGGCCACCACGTCGCAGCGCACGATGCCCCCGAAGATGTTAACGAAGATCCCCTCCACCTGGTCATCGAGCATGAGCTGGAAGCTCACCGCGACGTTCGAAGGTGTGGCCGTACCGCCCACATCCAGGAAGTTGGCCGGTTCGCCGCCGACCTCCTTGATGATGTCCATGGTCGCCATGGCCAGGCCCGCGCCGTTTACCAGGCAGCCGATGTTTCCGTCGAGCTTGATGTAGCTCAGGTTGTGGTCCGCTGCCTTGGTCTCCGAGGGCTTCTCTTCAGAGCGGTCCCGCAGCGCCCGGATGTCCGGATGACGGAACAGCGCGTTGTCGTCGAAGTTGAGCTTCGCGTCCAGAGCCACGAACGCACCGTCTGCTGTCTTGATCAGCGGATTGATCTCCGCGAGGCTGGCGTCCTTCTCGACGAACAGGCGGTAGAGGCCCTGGAGGAAGGGTACGAAGGAGCGGACCTCGACGTTGGTGAGGCCAAGCGCAAAACCCAGCTTTCGTCCCTGGTAGGGCATGAGTCCCGCGCCCAGGTCCACGAACTCCGTATGGATTTTCTCGGGGGTAGCGGCAGCGACCTCTTCGATGGCGGTGCCGCCCTCGGTGGAGACCATGACAGCGACGCGCTCCCGCTCCCGGTCGATGACCATGCCCAGGTAGTATTCGTGCGCGATGTCCGCGCCTTCCTCCACAAGGACCTTGTGCACCCGCCTGCCCGCAGGGCCGGTCTGGATCGTTGTAAGGGTAGCGCCGAGCATGTTCTCCGCAGCGTGCCGAGCCTCGGCCATTCCATTAACAATCACGACGCCCCGTCCGACCTCCTCGCCCTCCCGGGTCAGGGTACCCTTCCCCCGGCCACCTGCATGGATCTGGCATTTTACCGCCAGGACTCCATCCGACAGGCCCTCAAGGCGCTCAGCGACAGACTCTCCAACGGAGATAGCGACGCCCTTTGGCACGGAGATGCCGAAGCTGCCGAGGATCTCCTTTGCCTGAAACTCATGGATCTTCATTCCAACCCCCAGGGTTCTTGAACAGACGGACAATAGAAAGCATGGAAGAATGTGTCAAGCCTCAGGCAGCAGCGGAACCGTACCGCACAGACGCTGAACCCTCCCCACCATATCTGCTGTGATGTGACCATGCATGATCGGTTAAGTTACCCAGGTCGAAGACCGGCCCCTTGGGGTTTGGCTATGAGGTGCGCCTGACCGAACACATATGCATCCTCGAATATCTCCCCACCATGATGTAGAATACGCGCATTGTGACCGGAAGCCCGGGCGGAGGGAGAATTCAGCGGATGAGCGACGAGAGCAAGAAGACGACTGGGGCTGCGCTTGTGCTGCCTGTCTGTCCTGAGTGCGGGATTCCTGCGGGGGATGACCATTGCCCCAAGTGCGGGGTGGCCTGGGAGGTGCGGGACGCGCTTCTGACCGTGGTCCTTGATCGGACGACTGCCAAGGACGGGGAGATGCTTGCGGAGGTGTCTGCGGGGTTCACCGCTGGGACCTGGGCCCCGAAGGCCCGCATCATAAAACTTCGGACCCCCGAGGAGTGGGGTGCTTTGTATAAAGTAGCGGGGCGGATGCTGCGCCGCAAAGGCACTGACATCCTCGGGCCGACCGGAATCCGTTTTGAGTATGGGGATCCGGTGCTGGAGTGCATGGCGACCCGGAAGACCTCCACCCTGAGGGCCTGCATGAGTCAGGGCCTAGGCGAGAGCTACTGCAACGCGCTCCCCGGTCTCCTTCCCCTGTCCGATGCGCCGAACCATCTGAGCCTCGCGGACGGGTTGCGAGAGAGAGGCCTCGACGCGACCCCACTGGTGGCCTCTGTGATCCTGCGGTTGTCACGGATGGAGAACAGCCCGGTCCGCTGCCCCCTTTTCGGCGCGGCCCTGGACGCGGTCCCTCTCGGCGACGCGCTTCTCCAGGCCATGGAGAGCGTTGGCTCGGAGGCACCGGACAACCACGTGTTGGTGATCCCCCCGGCCAAGGCCGAGGATGAGGCCGAGGATGGGGCCGAGGTCGAGGATAGGGGAGCAGCAGAGGAGTCTTGGGCCTGGACCGACGTGCCCATGCCTGTGCCCCGAAGCGAAGAGGCCCTCATTTCGGTGGGCGAGTCCTTCGAGGGCACGCTCAACTGGGGAGCGACCCTGGAGGATGCGGTTTTCGCTGACCGGGAAGGGGGCCCCGTGATCCTCACCACCGAGGCCGGCGAGGGGCGCTGGCAACTGCCACCGATACGGCACCCCGGCGACCTCTGCACCGTTATCCCGTCCCGCTGGTTCCTGTTCTGGCGTCGCTTCGACAGGTCCCGACGTGGCGACGATCTAGCCTCCTGGTACCTGCCGGTGCCCGGTCCCGTCATGCTGCGCCAGATGCCTGCATCGGTCCACGCGTTGGCGTCATTCGGTTCGGTCCCCATCGGTCCCTCCGTGCTCCTCGTGGTTTCCTCCCAGCGCTTGCTCGTGTACTGGAAGGACGGCGAGGAGTCCCCCGCTGTAATCGGGGGCGACGAGGTCTCCGGCGAGCGCTGGCGCATGGCCGGCCTTGGGGATCGTTTTCTGGCGATCTGGAGCGACAAGGGTGACGTTCTCCTTCTGGGGAACCAGATGGTGTGGCGGCTCTCGCCATCGCGGCCTGGGGAACGATGGCCCATCAACCCCTGGCACTCCACCCTCTTTGACGGAGCGTCCTCGATCCTGTCGGTGCCGCAACTCGGCTTGGCCTGTCTGTCCAGCGACGGCTATCGCTTGAGCCTCCTCACCCTGGACGCGGGTGCAGCCGCGGACGCGGCCATGAGCCTGGATCTGATGCCCCCGGTGGATGTTCGGGATGACCTGCTCCTGCCCTGGCGGGCCACTTCCATGGGCGTGGATAGGGAGGGCAGGATTTATCTGGCTGGAGAGCGGGCCAGGATTCTCCTTGATCCCCATGCCCGGACCCGGGCGGTGGCATCTCTGGATGGGGCCAGGGCCGTGGCGCTGGACAACGGCGGCTGGGTGATCGAAGACGACGAGGGTGCGCGGCGGATCCTGATCGGCGCCGCACCACCAGTGGAGGATTTCGGGCCGGACCTCGTGCCCTTCCTTAATGAGCTGGCCGACACGGCTCGGGAGGCCGAGAACCTGAGGGCTCGGCGGACCTCCATGGTCGAGAACCTCTACTCCATGGTTCGGCGGCAGGCGCGCCGCGCGCGCCGCGGCGGATAGGTGAGGGGTTGTGAGGATTCTGGTAACCAGCGGCGGCACTGAGGAGGCCATCGATGCGGTTCGCTTCGTTGGAAACCGCAGCAGCGGCGCGTTGGGTGCGCGGATAGCTGAAGAGGCGGTGCGCAGGTACCACCAGGTGGATCTCCTGGCCGGTCGGTCCGCTGTTGCGACAGCGGCTTGGGCCCGGGAGACCGGGCTGCTCAAGGTGGTGCGATATACTGACTCCGCCCACCTCGGGCGACTCATGGACGAACGCCTGGCCGCGGCTACGCCCCACGCGGTGATCCATGCGGCCGCGGTGGCGGATTTCCGTCCCGTGCCCGTGGCGGGGAAGATTGCGTCGGCTGACCACGAGGTCCTGACATTGCGCATGGAGCGGGCCCCCAAGCTGGCGCCCCGGATTCGGGAGGCCGCGCCGGGGGCCCTGGTGGTGGTGTTCAAGCTGGAGGCGCTGGAGGACCGGGACGCGCTTTTTCTGCGGGCTCGAAAGATCCTGGCCGCGACGCGGGCCGACCTGGTCGTGGCCAACACCGTCGTAGCGCTGGGCGCGGGTGCGCATCCAGCGTGGGTGCTCAGCTTGGATGAGGTGCTGGCCGAGGTCGAGACGAAGGAGGCCCTGGCCGCGGCGCTGCTCGACATATTAGAGGAGAGAGCCCATGCATGACCGGAAAATCCTGCTCGGCGTCACCGGTGGTATCGCAGCATACAAGGCCCTTGAGTTGACCCGTCTGTTCACTAAGGCGGGTGCGCAGGTTCGGGTGGTTATGACGAAGAACGCTTGTGCTTTCGTGGCGCCGCTGTCCTTTGAGACCTTGAGCGGGAACCCCGTGGGAGTGGACTTGATGAGCCTGACCCCGGAGCGGGAGATCGGGCACATCGAGGTCGCGCGATGGGCCGACGTCGCGGTGGTGGCACCGGCCACGGCGAACCTCCTGGGCAAGGTCGCACACGGGATCGCTGACGACCTCCTCACGACGGTGCTTATGGCCCTGCCCGCCGCGACTCCCATGGTCCTGGCCCCCGCGATGAACACCAGAATGTGGGAGAACCCCGCGGTGCAGCGGAATATCGAGGTCCTCCATGAGCTCTTCGGGCGCCGACTGCACCAGGTGGGCCCCGTGTCCAAGGAGCTGGCCTGCCGGGAAGAGGGGCTGGGCGCTATGGCCGAGGTGGGGGAGATCTTCTCGAAGGTGAAGGTATTGCTCGCTTGATTGGGTCTTGTGCATGGTCGACAAGCTCCCGGTTCGGATGGGTTGTGTTTCTGTGGGAGGCCCTTTAGGGCCGATTCGGTTTGGCTGAAGTCACGCCCACGAGAGAATCGGGGCTGAAGCCCCTCCCACAAGAGAATCGGGGCTGAAGCCCCTCCCACAAGAGAATCGGGGCTGAAGCCCCTCCC